>SXQR01000088.1 GCA_005792865.1 Flavobacterium sp.
ACAGTTTCCCGAAAGCCAGAATGTTTTTCTCTACGATTCCCAGACCTCGACCTACCACGACCTGCGCGACGGGATCACGGAGATATTTGTCCCAGCGGGGCTTCACATTGACAGGTTTGAGATCACTTTTGTCGACGCCGCGCTTTCCGTTCCTGGGCAAACATCGGCCGCACTGGCGGTCATGGCCGACGACACATCCGAGCAACTCCTGATACGCAACCCCGGAAATCTGGCTTTGGGCACCTTCAGCCTTTTTGATCTGACGGGCAAACGCGTTTCTTTCCGGTCCGCACTCGGCGACCTGGCCGAAGCCCATGTTTCGCTCGCGGGTTTGAGTGAAGGTGTCTATCTTTGCAGGATAGAAATCGACGGAAAAAGTCCTTTCATCACAAAGGTGCCTTTCCGCAGGCAATAAGAGACTACTGGAATTCCATACACAGGAGATCGCCACGGGACATCCGTCGGTCTCGCTTTTTTTAAGGCGGGATGATTTGCTGCATCCACTGATTTCCGGAAATAAGTTCCGAAAGCTCAAATACAATATCATCGCTGCAAAAGAAAGCGGAAGGCCCATCCTGACCTTCGGGGGCGCCTATTCCAACCACATCGCCGCCACTGCCGCAGCGGGAAAACTGCACGGTGTCGCCACGATCGGCGTCATCAGGGGCGAGGAACTGGAACACGGTCCGCTCAACCCGACACTTGATTTTGCCCGTTCGCAGGGCATGAAGCTCCATTTTATCAACAGGCAAACGTATCGGGACAAACACCTGCCGTCAGTCCTATCCCTTATGCAGCAACGGTTTGGGGCTTTCTTCCATCTGCCCGAAGGCGGTACCAATGAGGACGCGGTGCGCGGATGTGAAGAAATTTTGGGCGAGGCCGATTTTGGATTTAATTATATTTGCTGTGCCTGCGGTACCGGCGGTACTTTGGCGGGCCTTTCGCGCAAGGCTGACGAAAACCAAAGAATTCTGGGATTTGCGGCGTCCAGGGACGAATCGGTCGGTGAGACGATCAGGAAGTACAGCCGGAAAGACAATTGGACACTGCTTAATGATTTTGATTTTGGCGGATACGGCAAGGTCAATCCGGTCCTTATCGATTTCATCAACGGTTTCAAAAGTGAATATGGCGTGGGGCTTGACCCGATTTATACGGGAAAGATGATGTTTGGCGTTATGAGTATGCTTGCAGAAGGATACTTTGAACCGGGCGCGAGGATTCTTGCAGTACATACTGGAGGCCTGCAGGGAATTGCCGGCATGAACCTGCGATTGAAAAGTTCGAATTTGCCCTTAATTGAATAGATATGATCAGGAAAATTTCCTTTTTACTGATGTTGCTCATCGCCGCAGCGTGCGGCAGCAGCAAATCGGTGGCGAAACGCCCGGTTACCAAAAAGCACTCGACATCCGTGGCGCGCACTGTCCGCAAGCCGGCCGCCAGGCCTACGACGCAATCCGCTGAACGCCGCAAGATCGAACAACAGTATGAGACGGCGCGGGAAGATTCAAAATCGAACTCAAAGGAAACCGTTTATTCAAAGCAGGAAATCCTGGAAGCCACGACGCGGGTCAAGGTCACGACGGCGATGGTGTTGGATTACATCGAAACGTACAAGGACATTGCCAAGGGGAATATGGCCCAATACGGAATTCCGGCCAGTATTATCTTGGGCCAGGGGATACTGGAATCGGGCGCCGGCACAGGGCCTCTGAGCAATATTGCGAACAACCATTTCGGGATCAAGTGCCATAAGGAATGGACTGGCGAAAGTGTATCGTATGACGATGATGCGGCGGGGGAATGCTTCCGGAAGTACAGCGAATCGGCCGAATCTTACCGCGACCACTCGCTGTTTTTGACTTCCCGGCAGCGGTATGCGGGCCTCTTCAGCCTTGACAAGGACGACTATAAGGCATGGGCCAAGGGGCTTCGTGCAGCCGGCTATGCCACCGATCCGAAATATCCCGAGAAACTTATTGGCATCATTGAACGCTACCAGTTGCAGCGATTTGACGCCGAGGTCCTGGGCCGCGAGTATGCACCGACAGTAAAACAGCCGAGTGATGTCGCGGCGAGCCGTTACCAGGTTACGCAGGGCGATACGCTGTATTCGATTTCAAGGCGGTTCAACATCAGCGTGGACGAACTTCGCCGCAAGAACAACATTACCGACAATACCATTTCCATCGGTCAACAGCTAATCGTAAACTAATGCTTTATCAGAGGAGCAGTGCGCTTTTTCAGGAGGCGCAACGCGTCATACCCGGCGGGGTCAATTCGCCCGTACGTGCATTCAAATCGGTAGGGGGCACCCCGATATTCGTGGAAAGGGCAGAAGGAGCTTACCTCTTTGATGCCGATGGGAACCGGCTGATCGATTACATCAACTCCTGGGGTCCGATGATCCTGGGCCACACGCATCCGGCCGTCATAAAGGCGGTTTGCGACCGCGCCAGGCTGGGCACCTCTTTCGGGATGCCTACCCAGCTTGAGACCCGCATTGCCGAACTTGCGATTTCCATGATTCCCGGTGCCGATAAGATCCGGATGGTGAATTCGGGGACCGAGGCGTGCATGAGCGCAGTAAGGCTCGCCCGCGGATATACGGGCCGGGACAAGATCATCAAGTTTGCCGGTTGCTACCACGGCCATTCCGATTCATTCCTGATACAGGCCGGAAGCGGCGCGATGACATTTGGAACACCCAACAGTCCGGGCGTCACCAGGGGCACGGCACAGGATACACTATTGGCGCGGTACAACGACATGGAAAATGTCGAGCAGCTTTGCAGGGCGAATTCCGGTGCCATTGCCGCGATCATCATTGAGCCCGTCGCAGGAAACATGGGCTGCATCCCGCCGGCAGAGGGTTTTCTTGAAGGTTTGCGCACCATTTGCGATCGCGAAGGCATCCTGCTAATCTTTGATGAAGTCATGACCGGATTCAGGCTGGCAAGGGGCGGGGCACAGGAATTGTTCGGCGTCCGGGCGGACATTGCCACTTTTGGAAAGGTAATCGGTGGCGGGCTGCCCGTAGGGGCATTTGCCGCGCGCAGCGAGATCATGGATCATCTGGCTCCGCTGGGGCCCGTGTACCAAGCCGGAACGCTCTCGGGTAATCCGCTGGCCATGGCGGCCGGATATGCGATGCTGCAGGAACTGGACAAAGACCCAAACATTTATAAGCGCCTGGACGAAAAGACCTCCTACTTAAAGAGCGGAATGGAGAAGTGTTTGGCAGAGGCCGGCATCGACCATACCATCAATCGGGTCGGTTCCATGATATCGGTACACTTTGACCGCGAGCCGGTGACCGATTTCACGACGGCGGCGCGTGGTGACAACCAGCGTTTCAGGGATTTCTTCCATGGGCTTCTGGCCGCCGGGATCTACATCGCGCCTTCGGCTTACGAAACCTGGTTCATCACCGATGCCCTGACGTACGAAGACCTCGACCTCACGATTGCGGCCGTGGAAAAAGTTGCCGCCCAATTGTAGGGAAAAAAGTTTACGGAAAATATTCGCAACATCTTTGCTGCGGATTGCGCATAAAAAAAGGCTGCCGAAGCAGCCTTTGTCATTTATCTAATTATCTCGAAGCCTTGGGCGTGGCCTGCGGCGAGGTCCCCAATAGGTGCGGGTGGCCTTCAAGTTTGCGCAATTGATCCGGTGTAAGGATCGTGCGCAGGCGCTCGTCCACGAGTCGTGCCATTTCGGACTTGCGCTCAACCGAAAACTGTGGATCGGCAGTGGCGCGGTGCTTCTGGACAAGCAAAACGATGAATTCTTCCTGTTGCTTTCCCTGCAAACCAAGAGTCTCCGAAAGTTTATGGGCTTCTATCTTCGCCTTTTCATCGGCGGTCAACTTTTGCTCCTGCGCGCTGGCGCTGAAAGCACATGCCAGGAACAGGGTCAGGGCAGCAACAAATTTCTTCATCTGTATAACTTTTTGAAAATTAGTAACCAAAGCTAATCAATTTGGTGATTTCGCCAAAATTATTTTTGCTCCATTTTTTTGGCACCCTGCTTCATTTTCATGCGCTTTTCCCGTGCCACTTGTTTATTTCCCTTGCGGGCCTCCCATTTCGCGAATTGTTCGGGCGTCAAGATCTGTTTCATCCGGGCCTTCATTGCGATCTTCTCGTCAAGCATCGCCTTGCGTCGTGCAAAATGTTCGTCCTTGGACATTTCCTTGCGCGCCTCTTTGGCGCCCTTGCGTTCGGCGATCAGTTTTTCGCGTTTTGCAGACTGTTCGGCAATGATTTTGGCCATTTCCTTTTGCTGCGCTGCCGAAAGATCGAGCTCCAGGGTCATTTCCTTAAGCCGGAGTTCATTGCGCTGCCCTGCTGTCAGCCTCGGTTTTTCGCTTCTGGCGGCTTCCTGTGCAAATGATGTCAGCCCAACGGCCAGCATCGCGATCATCATGAGTTTTTTCATTTTAAGTCGTTTTTGTTTGGCCCATAGGATGCCATGACCGCGCCAGGGTTTAAGCTGCACTGCTTTTTATGAAAAATTTATTGCCTGATCTCGACGATCTTGGATTCGCCCTCCACGATGACATGTACCAACCCGTGCTTGGCCAAGCCCTTCATCGCGGCATCCCATTTCTTTCCGCTGAGCCCGGCCTGTGCGCGAAGGGCATCCAGTGCCAGGCGTTTGCTCGAGGTCAGGATTTCAGATATCAGCTTTTCGTCGGGCGTCAGTTCGACCGATTTTTTTTCCGGTCGCATCTGTGGGAAAAATAGCACTTCCTGAATCGAGGCATTGTTTGTCAGGAACATGATGAGCCTGTCCATGCCGATGCCAAGGCCCGAAGTGGGGGGCATGCCGTATTCAAGTGCGCGCAGGAAGTCGTGATCGATGAACTGGGTGGCTTCGTCATCGCCGCGTTCGGCCAGTTTGAGCTGCGCTTCGAACCTTTCGCGTTGGTCGATGGGGTCGTTGAGTTCCGAATAGGCATTGGCCACTTCCTTTCCGCAGACCATGAGCTCGAAACGCTCGGTCAGTTCGGGGTTGTCGCGGTGCGATTTGCAGAGCGGGCTCATTTCCTTGGGATAATCGGTTATGAAAGTCGGCTGGATGAAATTGCCCTCGCATTTCGCGCCAAAGATCTCGTCGATCAGCTTGCCTTTGCCCATGGTCGCATCGACTTCGATACCCATTGATTTCGCAGCCGCGGCCAATTCTTCCTCAGACTTGCCCGTGATGTCAAATCCCGTGTATTGCAGGATCGCATCGGTCATCGTCACCCGCTTGTAGGGCGCCTTGAAATCGACCGTATGTTCGCCGAAAACCGCCTCGGTGGTCCCGTTGACCGCAATCGCACAATGCTCGAGCATCTGCTCGGTAAAATCCATCATCCAATTGTAATCCTTGTAGGCGATGTATATTTCCATGGCGGTGAACTCCGGATTGTGCGTCCTGTCCATCCCCTCGTTGCGGAAATTCTTGGAAAACTCATACACGCCCTCGAAACCGCCCACGATGAGCCTTTTCAGGTAAAGTTCGTTCGCGATCCTCATGTAGAGCGGAATGTCAAGCGAATTGTGGTGCGTTACGAAAGGCCGGGCCGCCGCGCCTCCCGGAATCGACTGGAGGATGGGCGTCTCCACTTCCAGGTAGCCCCTGTCATTGAAGAACGAGCGCATCGCATTGAACAATTTCGTGCGCTTGATGAAAGTTTCCTTGACGTGGTCGTTGACGGTCAGGTCCACGTAGCGCCTGCGATAGCGCTGCTCGGGATCGGCAAATGCGTCGTGGATCTTGCCATCGGCATCCGTCTTGACAATCGGCAAGGGTCGCAGCGCCTTTGAAAGCACCGTGAGTTCGGTGGCGTGAACTGAAATCTCGCCCACCTGCGTGCGAAAGACTTTTCCCTTGATCCCTATGAAATCGCCGATATCGAGCAATTTTCGGAACACGGTGTTGTATTGGGTGCTCTCGGCGTCAGAGCTGATGTCGTCGCGTGAAATGTAAACCTGGATGCGTCCCTCTGAATCCTTGAGTTCGGCAAACGATGCCTTGCCCATGATGCGCCGCGACATCATTCGGCCCGCCAGCACGACTTCACGGCCTTCAAAGGCGTCGAAATCGGCCAGGACCTGCGCGGTCATCGCGGTAACCCTGAATTCATTTGCGGGATACGGGTCGATCCCCAATTCTCGAAGTTGCCTTAACGCTTCCCTGCGAAGTAGCTCCTGTTCAGACAGTGCCATGTCTCTAAATTTTAGTGCGCAAAGATAATATAAATAGGTGATGTGCCAATTGCGGCAGGCAGACGACCTATCGTGTTTTACCGTAAATTTGCACCATGCCCGAGAAAAATAAGAAAGTCAGGTTGCAGGACCTTGGCGTGATGGATTACAAAGAGGCCTGGGATTACCAGGAAAACCTGTTCAGGGAGATCGTCGAGATCAAAATGGCAAACCGGCACGGGGAAGTGAGGCAGACGCCCAATCATTTCCTTTTTGTCCAAC
>SXQR01000089.1 GCA_005792865.1 Flavobacterium sp.
CTTCAATCCCGAAAAACTGAAATCCAGGCCCGGGATCCGGGGCTTGGGGAATGCAAAGGCGTGCGGATTCCCTGATTGCGCATGTTTGTCCACAAGGGGTCCGCCGGGGTAGGGAAGGCCCAGTATCTTCGCGGTCTTGTCAAAGGCTTCGCCGACGGCATCGTCCGTGGTCTCGCCGATCACTTCCATCGTAAAATAGTCGTCCACCCGGACGATCTGCGTGTGCCCGCCGCTGATGGTCAGGGCAAGGAACGGAAATTCGGGTTTGTCGAATCCGGGCTCGTCGATGAAGTGGGCCAGGATGTGCGCCTGCATGTGATTGACGGCGATGAGCGGTATCCCCAGCGACATTGCCGCCGACTTGGCAAACGAGGAACCCACCAAAAGCGAACCCATCAGGCCGGGCCCCTGCGTAAAGGCAATGGCATCCAGATCCCGGTAGCCGATCCCGGCCCGAGAAAGCGCGGTGGCCACAACGGGCACGATGTTCTGCTGATGCGCGCGCGAGGCAAGTTCCGGGACCACGCCGCCAAATTCGCGGTGGACGAGTTGCCCGGCCACAACATTGGAAAGGACTTTGCCGTTTTCCATTACCGCGGCTGCCGTGTCATCGCATGAACTTTCCAGTGCCAGAATACGGATTGGAGCCGCCATAATTTAGTATTTAAATAAAAGGAATGCCGTTAAAATGCATATTTTTACGGCACGGCAAAAATATTGAATTTTTCGGCAGGCCGCCCCAAATGCGGTAAATTTAAAGGTAACTTAATCAGCGGGCTATCAAAAGGATTAGGAAAATAATTGTGCGGTCCCTCGTGGGATTGATCCTGCTCTTGCTCCTGCTTGCGGCCGCCCTCTCATTACCGGTCGTCCAGACAAGGCTCGGCCAGTACGTGACCGGCCGCATCAACGCCGGTTACGGCACCGACATTACCATAGGCCGGGTGGCGCTCACTCCTTTTGGCGGCGTACGCTTTCGGGAGGTCATGATCCGGGACCACCATCGGGACACGCTGATCTACGCCAGGCGCATCCACACCAATGTACTCAGTTTCAAAAAACTGTATGGCGGTGACCTGTTGTTTGGCGATATCCGCGCTAACAATATCTTCCTCAAGATTAAGATATACAAGGGCGAAAAAGATTCGAGCCTGGACAAATTTGTGGCACTGTTCGATTCGGGCAAGCCTTCCACGAAACCGTTTTTGATGGAGGCCAGGACCGTCGCGGTCGAGGGCGGCAGGTTCGCCATGTACGATTACAACCTGTCGGAACCCAAAACGCTGGAAGTTTACGGCCTCAATGCCAGCCTTAAGAAAATGCGCCTGTACGGCCCCGAAATCACGATGGGCATCGACCGGATGTCCTTCATGCACCACCGTGGTCTGGAAGTGCGCAACCTCGTGGCCGATTTCACCTACACCAAAAAGAACATCCTGCTCAGGAAGCTCGACCTGGAGACCAAATTTTCCAAGCTTCGCGGCGATGTGGCGCTGCTTTACTCGCGTGAGGATTTCAGTGATTTCAACAATAAAGTGCGATTTGACATCAGGGTTGACGATGCATCCGTGGCCACCAATGACATCCGGTATTTTTACGATGAATTGGGCCAGGACAGGCAGTTCAGGTTCAAATCGAGGCTTCGCGGGACGCTCAATGACTTTACGGCAACCTCGCTGGACCTGGCCATCGGCGGGTCTGAAATCAATGGCGACGTGAGGTTTGTCAACTTGCTTGCAAGGGAAAAGCCTTTCCGGATCAAGGGCGATTTTGACAGGCTTTCATCGGATTATGCCACGCTCACCGGGTTGCTACCCAATGTTTTGGGAAAGAGGTTGCCCACCTCGATGCGGAAACTTGGCAAATTCACCCTGCGCGGCGATGCCGATATTACCGCGACCGCAATTTCTGCCGATTTCTATATGACCACCGCGCTCGGCAACGTGCAATCGGACCTGGAAATCACCAACATCGACGACATTGACCGCGCCTCCTACAACGGTTACGTGATCATGGAGCAGTTTGACCTTGGACAGTTCCTGGGTAGGACCGATCTGGGCAAGGTCACGCTCAATGTGGATATCGACGGGCAGGGTTTCAACGAGAAATACCTCAATACGACCGTTACCGGCGATGTTTACCGCATTTGGTACAATGGATACGGGTTTACCAACATCGTGGTCAACGGCAAATTCAAGAAGCCCGTTTTCGAGGGCAGCCTGGTTGTGAACGACCCCAACCTTTTCATGGATTTTGACGGGTCGGTCAACCTGGCCAAAAAGGACATGCTACTGGATTTCCATACGCAGATCGATTATGCCGACCTGGTGAAACTCAGGCTTGTCAAAACCGACTCGGTCTCTATTTTCAAGGGCGACATCCGGATGCAGGTCTCGGGCAATACCATCGACGACATGCGCGGCAACGTCTTCATTACCGAAACTTCCTTCCAGAACGGCCGTGACACGTATTTCTTTGATGATTTCGCCGTCAATTCGGATTTTGACGCGCAGGGTGTCCGCACGATTTCGGTCAATTCGCCCGACATCATCAACGGTACCGTCGTGGGCAAGTTCCAGTTCAGGAACGTGCGCAAGATGATCGAGAATTCGCTGGGAAGCCTTTACGCGAATTATTCGCCCAACAAGATCCCGCCGGGACAGTTCATGCGATTCAACTTTTCGGTCTACAACAAGATCCTCGAGATTTTCGTCCCGGGCATCGCGGTGGGCGAGAACACCACGGTAAGCGGCAACATCAATTCGGACCTGGACGAGTTCAGGCTCAACTTCTCGTCACCCCAGATCGAGGCTTTCAGCAACAAGTTCCATCGGGTCAACCTCCGGCTGGACAACAAGAACCCGTTGTACAACGCCTTTATCGAGATGGATTCCATCCGCACTAAATATTACAAGATTTCCGATTTCAGCCTGATCAACGTCACCGCCAATGACACGCTTTTCGTGCGTTCGGAATTCAAGGGCGGCGAGCAGGCGCAGGATTTCTACAACCTGAACCTCTACCACACCATCGACGAGAAGCGGCAAAGCGTCGTGGGCATCAGCAAATCCGAGCTCAAGTTCAAGGATTACCTCTGGTATCTGAACGAGCAGGACAACGACAAAAACAAAGTGGTGTTTGACAAGGCGCTCAAGAATTTCTCTGTGGACAACATCGTGCTTTCCCATGAGAACCAGAGCATCGGGCTCCACGGTACGCTCAGCGGCCTGCAGGAAAAGGACCTGCAGCTGACGTTCCGGGAAATCGAATTGAACAAGGTCACGCCGACATTGAGCAATTTCACCATTGGGGGCAGCCTGAACGGTTCGGTGGAGGTACGCCAGCAAAAGAACATTTACAAACCCACGGCATCGCTTATAGTTGACGGGCTCACGGCCAACGGCGTGGAACTCGGCAAACTCGACATTGACATCACGGGCGACGATTCCTTCCGGCGCTTTTTCGTGACTTCCTCACTGCAGAACAAGGACGTCGAGGCCTTTACGGCGTCGGGGACGCTCTCGGTCGAGCAGGCTGCGACGGTCGCCGACGTGGACCTGCGCTTCAACCGGTTCAACCTCGCCTCGCTGAGTTCGCTGGGCGGCGATATCATTACCAATATCAAGGGGTTTGCCTCGGGCACCGCCAGGATCGAAGGCAATCTCAACGATCCCGAGATCAATGGGCGGCTTTTCCTTGACGATTCGGGGCTGACGGTACCGTACCTGAACGTGTCGTATGAACTGGGCGCCAAATCCATCGTGGATGTGACCGAAACCTCGTTCTTGATCCGCAATTCGGTGTTGATCGACCCCAAGTACGAGACCACGGGCGTATTGTCGGGCAAGGTGACGCACGAGAAGTTTTCCGACTGGGTCCTGGACCTTGAGATCGCCTCCGACCGCATGCTGGTACTCGATACCCAGGACAGCGAGGACGCGGCCTATTACGGTACGGCCTTCATCGACGGGAGCGCCACCATCACGGGGCCGGCGACCGGGCTGATGATCCAGGTGGACGCCGAATCTGAAAAAGGCACCTCGATCAAGATTCCCATCAACGATGCGGAGGCGGCGGGCACCGGCAGCTACATCCACTTCTTGACCGAAAAGGAAAAATACAACCTCAATCCGGGGACGGAAGCGACGCGCAATTACAACGGGCTGGAGCTTCGTTTTGAATTCGATATCGACGAGGACGCCGAGATCGAGGTGATCCTGGACCGCAGTACCGGGCACGGCATGAGGGGGCGCGGCCGGGGCGTTCTGTCTTTCCAGATCAACACGCTTGGGAAGTTCAACATGTGGGGCGATTTCCAGGTCTATGAAGGCATCTATAATTTCAAGTACGGCGGCCTGATCGACAAAAAGTTCCAGGTCAAGAAATTCTCCTCGATCGTGTGGGAAGGCGACCCGATGCGCGCCGTGCTGAACCTTGAGGCGATCTACAAGACCACGGCGAACCCGGCGGTACTGCTGGAAAATCCATCGTTCAACAAGAAAGTGCCGGTGGAGGTCGCGATCGGGATCCGGGGCAACCTTGCCACGCCCGAACCCGATTTCAACATCAATTTCCCCACGGTTTCGTCGGTATTGAAATCGGAGATCCAATACAGGCTGGACGACCGTGACACGCGGCAGACACAAGCCCTTTACCTGCTTTCTTCCGGCGGCTTCCTCAGCCCTGAAGGCGTGAGCCAGAGCGATTTCGCGGGCAATTTCTTTGAGCGCGCGAGTGGTTTGTTCAACGATATTTTCTCTGATGCCGACGGAAAACTCAACATCGGTATCGATTATGTCTCGCCTGACAGGCGTCCCGGGCTTGAAACCGAAGGCCGAGTGGGGTTCACGCTTTCCACCAAGGTCAGCGAGCGGATTACCGTCAACGGAAAGGTGGGGGTTCCCGTGGGCGGGATCAATGAATCGGCCATCGTGGGCGACGTGGAACTCCAATACCGCGTCAATGAGGACGGAACGCTCAACCTTCGCGTGTTCAACCGCGAGAACGACATCAATTACATCGGGCAGGGCATCGGATACACGCAGGGCGTCGGGCTTACCTATGAGGTGGATTTTGACACCTTCCGCGAGTTCGCCAACCGCATATTCAAGAACATGAAGATCGACAAGCTGCCGTCGGCCGAAAGCGTTGACGATATGCCCGATTCGGACGTCGTCCCGGATTTCATCGAAATCGAAGGCCCGCAGGAAGTACCCGTCAAGCCCAATGTGAACAAGGAAGCGGTGCCGCCAACGGAGGACTAGAATTATATTTTTATTGGGAACGTCCCATTTGATTATTTCAGAAATTGCAGAGGCTACCCTACGGCGATAAACCTTTGATATGGAAAACGCCAATCATCCCAATTACGGCCTTTCTAAAAGCCGCGAGGACCTCCACGATGACGAATCCCTGATTTCCAATCCCATACCGCGCGCGGTGATGCGGCCCAAGACGGCCGTCCTGCTTGACGGGGCCTGGCGATTTGCGATCGACGCCGAAGACCGCGGCATGCGCGACGGCTGGCACCTTGGGCACCAGTACGGCGACTCGGCAGACTGGCCGGGCTCGATCGAGGAACACATTGCCAAGGCCAAGGGCGAAGTGAACCAGAACACCTGGCAGGACAAGGTGGTCGTTTGGTACGAACGCGATTTTCCGCTTCCCGAACGCGAAGGGGGAAAAAGCTGCGACATGCTCCAGCTCACCTTTGGGGCGTGCGGTTACGAGACGCGGGTGTGGCTCAACGGGCTTCCGCTAAAGACCATAAACGGTGAGGAAGCGCACATGGGCAAGTACACCTCTTTTTCCTATGAACTTTCGGAGACGCTGCTTCGGCCCGTGAACCGGATAACGGTCAGGATCGAGGACAATATGGACGCCGAGGTTCCGCGCGGAAAGCAGGAATCACATGTTTACAAACGCGGTGGAATCTGGTACCAGACGCATTCCGGGGCGGTGAGGAGCATCTGGCTGGAGACCGTGGAGCGCAACAGGCTTCGGTCAAGGGTAGGCGTGGTGAGCATCGTCGAGGACAACCTAGTCCGTTTCAATTTCACGGCGCGCATCCACGATCCGGGGCATTATATTATCCGACTCAAAATCTACAATGCAAAGCAAGAGGACGAGAATCCGATCGCGCAGGACGAATTTCCTTTGCGGCTGGAGGCCGGCCAGAAGAGGCAACGCCTGGTGATGGAAATTCCGGATGCGCAACTTTGGTCTCCCGAAAATCCGCACCTGTACCGGCTCGTTGCCCAACTCGTGGATTCGGAAGGATATGCCGCCGAGATCGAGACCAAATTCGGTTTGCGCAAAATCGAATCCCGCGGGAGCCAGATCTATCTCAACAATAAAAGCATCTACCTGGACGGCATCCTCTACCAGCCAGGAGCCGCGACCTATGAGGAAGTCCGCAAGCACATGTTCGCGATGAAGGAATTGGGGTGCAACCTGGTGCGGATACACATTGCGGGTGTCGATCCGCGCATCTACAACCTTGCCGACAAGATGGGGATGCTGCTGTGGGTGGAAGTGCCGAGCCCGCATTCGTCAAGCCCAAAAAGCCGCAGGAACCACCGTGCCGAACTCCTCAAGATGCTCGCCCTGATCGGGACGCACCCGTCGGTGGTGATCTGGAGCCTTTACAATGAGGATTGGGGCATCCAGGATGTGGCCACGAATCCCGAAACCCGTTTTTACGTCATGGACACTTACCACCTCATGCAGATCCTTTTCCCGCAATTCCTCGTGGTAGACAACGACGGCTGGCAGCACATCTCGCATGAAGGCCGGCTAAAATCGGATATCCTAACGGCACATCTCTACACGCCGGATCTAAATCACTGGAATCATCTGCTTGATGAGCTCGTCCGCGGAAACATGGACACGGTAGCTGCTTTTCCGCTTGTGGTGGGCGACCCGTATTTCTTTAGGAAACAGGTTCCGCTTGTGGTGAGCGAATGGGGCGGATTCGGTTTTGCCAATTACGGCGGGCCGGACGACCTGGACAGCCGCGCCGACCAGATCGCGAAGTTCAAGAAGGAATTGCGAAAGCGCCCTATCGCCGGAGACGTTTACACGCAGGCCACCAACATCGAGGATGAGCAGAACGGCATCATCGATGAGCACACGGGGGAATTGTGGGTGCCGAAGGGAATTCTAAAGAGCTAGTGAAGCGGTGGTCGTCGGTCGTCGGTCATCAGTTATCAGTCGTCAGTCATCAGTGGTCAATAATTAGCATCGGAACTGATTAAATGTACCCGGGTTTAACTATGCTGTTTTGCCGTACCCAAAGTGCGCAACGTATCGGGAAAGTTCATCTTAACTGAATCTTTATTAGAAACTTCATTGGACGTTCGACATTCGACATTCGACAAAAAAAACCGCTTGTCGCGGTTTTAATTTTCCATGGTATGATAAACGTTTTGGACGTCGTCGTCTTCCTCGATCTTCTCGAGGAGTTTCTCGACATCGGCGACCTGCTCCTCGGTCAGGGTCTTGGTCACCTGCGGAATGCGCTCGAAGCCCGATGACAATATCTCGAAACCGCGATGTTCCAGTTCCTTTTGGATGGCTCCGTACTTTTCAAACGGCGCGTAGATCATGATGCCGTCCTCGTCCTCAAAGACTTCCTCGACACCAAAATCAATCAGTTCCAGTTCCAGTTCCTCCACGTCCTGGACCACTTTGGCAATGCGGAAATTGCAGGTATGGTCAAACATGAATTCGACCGAACCCTGCGTGCCCAGTGTTCCGTTGCATTTGTTGAAGTAGCTGCGGATGTTCGCCACCGTACGGTTGTTGTTGTCGGTTGCGGTCTCGATCAGGATCGCGATGCCGTGCGGCGCATAGCCCTCAAACAACACTTCCTTATAGTTGGCGGTATCTTTGTCCGTGGCTTTCTTGATGGCGCGTTCAACGTTATCCTTGGGCATATTGGCTGCCTTTGCGTTCTGCATGACCGCCCGCAGCCTGGAATTCGCGTCGGGATTCGGGCCGCCTTCCTTGACTGCCATGACGATGTCCTTGCCAATGCGCGTAAAGGCTTTGGCCATCGCCGACCAACGTTTCATTTTCCTGTTTTTCCTGAATTCAAAAGCTCTTCCCATCGATTATTGTTTTTTGTAAAAAGGCAGTTTGACCACTTGGGCCGGAATATCGTTTTTTCGGATGCGGATGAAAATCTCGCTGCCCGGCTGTGAAAATTCGGTCCTGACATATCCCAGTCCGATTCCTTTGCCCAGCGAAGGGGCCATGGTACCCGAGGTCACGATGCCAATCACCTCACCGGATCCATCCACGATTTCGTAATCGTGACGGGGAACGCCGCGCCCGGTAAGTTCAAATCCTATCAACTTTTTGCTGACGCCCTGTTCTTTCTGTTCCCTGATGCGCGGAGCATTGACAAATTCCTTGGTGAATTTGGTGATCCATCCGAGCCCGGCCTCAATTGGCGAAGTCAGGTCATTGATA
>SXQR01000090.1 GCA_005792865.1 Flavobacterium sp.
AATTTATAATATATAATTTATAATTTACAATTCCCCCAAAAGGTCCGGTCTCCTGTTCCTCGTATGCTCATAAGCCATGTCCTCGCGCCACTTTTCGATGTTTTTGGCGTGGCCGCTCAAGAGGACGTCCGGGACTTTCCAGCCTTTGTATTCGGCGGGGCGGGTGTAAACCGGCGGGGCGAGCAGGTTGTCCTGGAATGAATCGGTCAGGGCGGATGTCTCGTCGCTGAGGACGCCCGGGATCAGGCGGATGAGGGCATCGCACAATATCAAGGCTCCCAGTTCGCCGCCGCTCAATACATAATCGCCCACCGAAACCTCCTTTGTTATGAAATGATCTCGAACTCGCTGATCGACGCCCTTGTAATGCCCGCACAGGATGATGATGTTGCCCAATAAGGACATCTTGTTGGCCATTTGCTGGTTGAAGGTCTCTCCGTCTGGGGTCATGTAGATGACCTCGTCATATTGCCGTTCCGATTTGAGTTTTGAGATACAATCGTCGATCGGCTGGATCATCATGACCATGCCCGCGCCGCCGCCAAATTGGTAATCATCGACATTTTTCTGCTTTTGCAAGGTGTAGTCCCGCAGGTTATGGAAATGCACTTCGACGAGTCCCTTGTCAATGGCGCGTTTCATGATCGACGCCTCGAAAGGGCTGCGGAGAAGGTCGGGGAGGACGGTGATGATATCAATTCTCATGGGATTCAAATGTCAAATGTCACACGAGGCGCAGCCGAACTGACGGAGCGCAGCGTAGTAAATGTCGAACGGAGCTGCAAATTTATTGGTAATAATTGAGACTAACAGGAAAATGCGTTCAGAGCATATTTTGACGCGTGCGGAATAAAACAATTGAGGTGATTTTACGGATTTCCGGCAGAAATTTAAAGCAGTTGATACTGGTCTCTGCGTGCAGCCATCTTTGGATTTTTCCAATCGAACCGAGGGGCGATTTCTTAAATCATATATAATACTTTGGCCAACCGCGCAAGGTTTGCCTGCCTTCTTTGTAAATTCGCGCATCAAAATCAACAAAATGGAAAACGGCATCTACGCAAAATTCAATACGGCAAAAGGAGCAATCCTCATTAAACTTACCCATGACCGCACGCCCGGAACCGTGGGCAATTTCGTCGCCCTGGCCGAAGGCAACCTCGAAAACGGCGCCCGGTCTCAGGGCAAACCTTTTTATGACGGGCTGAAATTTCACCGTGTCATCCCCGATTTCATGATCCAGGGCGGTTGTCCGCAGGGTATCGGAACCGGTGGACCGGGTTATAAATTTGACGACGAGTTCCATCCCGAACTCCGGCATGATCAGCCCGGGGTACTTTCCATGGCCAACTCCGGGCCCGGCAGCAACGGTTCGCAATTCTTCATCACGCATGTTGCGACACCTTGGCTTGACAACAAGCACTCGGTTTTTGGATACGTGGTTGAGGGCCAGGATGTAGTGGACTCGATTTCGCAGGGCGATGAGATCCAGAGCGTGGAGATCATCCGCGAAGGCGAGGAGGCCAAAAACTGGAACGCGGTTGAGGCATTCCGCACCTTTGAAGGGTCGCGCGAGAAGCGAATCGCCGCCGAACGCGCTGCTGCCGAGGCACAGATGGAAAAGTTGGCCGCCGGCTTCGAAAAGACCGAAAGCGGCCTGCGCTACCAGTTCATCCAGAACGGGAACGGGAAGCCCGCCGAAAAGGGAAAGACCGTTTCGGTCCATTATACAGGTTCGCTGGAAAGCGGAAAGGTTTTCGACAGTTCATACAGCCGCAAGAAACCCATTGAATTCCCCCTTGGAAAAGGGCACGTGATCGAGGGTTGGGATGAAGGCATTGCGATGCTCAAAGTGGGCGACAAAGCGCGCTTCGTGATTCCATCGCACCTCGGATACGGCAGCCAGGGCGCGGGTGGGGTCATTCCGCCCAATGCGACGCTGATCTTTGATGTGGAGTTGATGGACGTGAAGTAAGTTGTCAGTTATCAGTTATCAGTTATCAGTAAGTCTCAGGTAACCGAATGCTGTTGTACTTCACATTGGTGTATTCTTAGTTCATTCGATATTGGACATTGGTCATTCGTCATGAAGCATTCTATTTTTCTCCTCCTGCTGACTTTTTCCGCCGCGGCGCAACAGCACTGCGGTTACGACTTCACATCCTATGTGGTCCTGCAGGTCAGGGAGGAGGGGAAAAGGGAATTCCTGAAAGGACTGACGGTGACTTTGCTCGACACCGATTCCAATCCCGCGGTCAATATTGACAATCGTTACAGCTGGACAAGCAAGGACCAGGTGTTGACGTTTTTCGAGAATTACAGAATTGGCGAGAGATGGTTCTTTCCGCATGCCGCCGAAAGCTACGTGCTGCAGGTAACCAATGAATTTCCTGCCGACGAGATGCGCGTCAGGATCGAAGACCCATCCGGCGTTTACGCGCCCGTCGAATTCCCGTTGTACGCCTGGAACATGTACGTGCTGTGCACCACCCAGGCGCAGCAAGCGATGTCCTTTGGCCGCAGGACCAACAAGCCCGTCGAGGCCTGGCTCAAAAAAAAGTGATCATTTCCACTTGATCCCACAACCCACACTTGGCACCTGCGGTTGATTGAACGTGCGGTTGAAGATCACCGCGTCAAGCGCAGTCCGCAGGTCCGATCCGCTCAGGGGAATACCATTGCCCGGCCGGGAGTTGTCAAGTTGTCCGCGGTAAAACAGCTTGTCCCGCGCATCGAAAAGGTAGAAATCGGGTGTGCAGGCAGCATCAAAAGCGCTCGCCACTTCCTGCGATTCATCGTATAGATACGGGAAGTCGATCCGGTTTTGAAAGGCAAATTCCTTCATCTGCAAAGGTCCGTCCTGCGGATACTGCAAAGCGTCGTTACTTGAAATGGCCATGACGCCGATGCCCAGTACGCGGTAATCATTGACCAGCATCAGCACCTCGTCCAGCACATGGTGCACAAAAGGGCAGTGGTTGCAGATGAACATCACGAGCGTGCCCTTTTCGCCGCGCAGGTCGGCAAAGGAATAAAAGTAATTTGAATTGGTATCCGGTAGCCGGAATTCTGGTGCGGGCGTGCCGAGCGGCAGCATGTTGGATTCGGTCCTGGCCATTATGGAAGAGTGGTTTTGTATTGTTTGACGATGCGGTACGTTTGATCGAAAATCATGATTTCATAGGCTCCCGGAAGCAAATACAGGTTTGGGCCGCCGGTGGCTGTGTGTTCCACGATATCAGTGGGAATGCCGGCTTTTTGATATTCGCCTTCCCGGTAGGCAAGTATTAGCGACGCATGTCTCCGATCGATCTTAGGGTTATGCTCGCGACGTCCCGTAAGCATCCAATGCGGGCGACCTTCCACATCCATCGAATGGGGATGGACCACCGTAAGGTCGTATTGATCGGGCGACGCGCTCCAATAATTTCCACCGGGCTCTTTCAGCGTCCAGGAATCACCCGCGGCCGAAGCATGTGAAAAGGGATGGCTTCTTTCCGTGCTGCCGCGCGCCGAATACCGCACCTGATCGATCGTCAGCGGATCGATCCCCAAGAGGTCCTTGAGCCTTCCCGCCATTGCGCGTTCCCAGGACGGATTGTTGGGCACACCTTCAATCACGTGGTCATAGCCGCAATGGATCAACAATTTTCCGGGATACCGATCGAGGATTTTTTTGAGATTGGCGGCCTGCGCGATCTCGCGGTCCTTTCCGTTGACCCCGGCCGGTGCCTCATAACCCACGATCCTGAAGCCCAGCCGATGCGCCTCGTGGATCAGGTTGCCGAACTGCGGTTCCTGGGTGTAATAACCGCTCTCCTTTATGGCAAAACCGCGAATGTTGATAAGCGTATCGGCGAGGGCCTCCAGTGCGAGGGTTTCAAATCCCTGCCGCCGAAGACCCTGCAATAAGCTTCGCGTGAAGTTCCGGTGGCGGGCGTCGTGGTGCGCCTCATTGATTATTACAATCTGCCTTTGAGCCGATAATTTCAGGATGGCCTCCCGCGCCGAAACAGCCCGCATGCTTTTCAACGCGAAGCTGTCCTTTTTGGAAAGCGCGAAGTTCGCCGGCATCGCAAGGTCCCACTGTTGAAGCCCCTCGGGGTAGTGCCCGCTGAGGGAATAGGCGGTCGCGGCCATCTGCAGCCGCCAGGGCATGGTGTCCCGCGCGACGGCCTGCGAGATATCCTCGCGAAACCGGTAAGTTTCCTGCGCATGGGCCCGGCAAACCAAAAGCAATATCAAAAGCCATCTCATCCTGCGAAGATAACAAATGTCCGGCGCGGGGGAGAAAGCCGGATTTATTATCTTGGCCCCCGCGCGGCGTGAGTGATGGGAGCAGGGTGCCGCGCACCGCGTACAGCACGACGGCGCCGCGGCGACAGCCCGGCGCCGGCACGCC
>SXQR01000091.1 GCA_005792865.1 Flavobacterium sp.
AGCAGGTGAAATTCACCGAAGGCCTTTCTTCGAGCTTTGATTTTGCCGAGGCGCAGCGCCAGCTTTACACGGCGCAACAGAGCTACCTGCAAACCATGATCGACGTCATCAACAGGCGCGCGGCACTTGAAAACATCATTAACGCAAACTAACAATCATGAAAAAAATAATCACCCTACTCCTTTTATCGATAGCCATCGCATCATGCGGCGGGGACCAACCGTCGGGAAAGACCGACAAGATCATCGCGACCAATGACCTCACCAAGATCAAGGCAAAGCGCGCCGAACTGCAGGCGGAAATCTCCAAACTGGATGCGGCCATCGCGAGCCTGGACACAATCCAGCAGGAAGCGCTCGTGCAGGTGATCCCGGTCAAGGACACCGTATTTGCGCATTATGTGGAAGTCCAGGGCAACATCGACACCAAGGAAAACATCATCATCTATCCGCAATTCTCCGGCGTGCTCACCACGCTCAATGTCAAAGCCGGTGACCGCGTTCGCAAGGGCCAGGTGCTGGGCAGGATCGACGACGGCGGGCTTAGCCAGCAGGTCCAGCAACTTGAGACGCAACTCGCCCTGGCGAAGACCACATACGAGCGGCAGAAGAGGTTATGGGACCAGAAAATCGGATCTGAAATCCAATACCTGCAGGCCAAGACCACGATGGAGAGCCAACAGAAAGCGGTATCGCAAATCAGGGCGCAATTGGCCAAAACGGTAGTCACCGCGCCGTTCAATGGGGTGATTGACCAGATCATCACCGAGCGCGGACAGGTTGTAGGGCCCGGACAGGGACTGATGCGCATCGTGAACCTGGCGGATATGTATGTGTCGGCATCGGTTCCTGAAACTTACATCAACAAGGTGGAAAAAGGCTCATCGGTAGCGGTTTCCATGCCGACGCTGGGCCGCGAATTAACCGGCAAGATCCGCCAGGTGGGCAATTTCATCGACCCGGCCAACCGCACCTTCGGGATCGAGGTCGCCGTACCGAATCCGGACAACGTGCTCCGTCCCAACCAGGTGGCCAAGCTCAAGATCGTGGATTATACCAATAAGGAGGCGCTCGTGGTTCCGTCCAATATCGTCCAGCAGGACGGCAAAGGCAACACGTACGTTTTTGTCGCGACGGACATCAAGGGCAAGACCGGCACGGCCAAGAAGGTCATTGTCAAGCGCGGACAGTCATCGGGCAACCAGACCGAGATCCTGAGCGGCCTGAGCGAAGGCGATGTGGTGGTCACCGAAGGCGCATCGGCACTGTCCGACGGCATGAAACTCAATTTCTAAAGGCCTGCGGGCAAAACAAACAATCAAATGAGCCATAAGAACAAAGAATTCGGGATCTCGAGCTGGGCGGTGGACAACCGCGTCACGGTGTATATCGTGACCTCGCTGATCGTGATCACGGGCCTGATTGCCTATATCACGATGCCGCGGGAGGATTTTCCGGAAATCATCGAAAACAAAATATACATCTCGACGGTCTTCCCGGGCAACTCTGCCGAGGACGTCGAAAAACTGATCATCAAGCCGCTGGAGAAGGAATTCAAGAACATCAGCGGGGTGGACAAGCTTACGTCCAATTCCTACCAGGATTACGGGATGATCATCGCCGAATTTGCCGACGACGTCACGATCGAGGTCGCCAAGACGCGCATCAAGGACAAGGTTGACAATGTCAAGGCCGATACCGATTGGCCCAACCTGGACAATGGAAGCAAGGTGGAGCCCAACGTGTTCGAGCTGAACATCTCTGAGGAGGTCCCGATCCTGAACATCAACCTCCAGGGTAATTACACCACGCAGCAACTCAAGAAGTACGGCGAACTCCTGCAGGATGACCTTGAGGAAATTGCCGAGGTTAAAAAGGTTGACATCCTTGGCGTCGATGACCGCGAGGTGGAAATTGCCGTCGATGTATTCAGAATGAGCGCGGCACAAGTCTCGTTTGACGATATCCAGAATGCCGTGCGCAGCGAGAACATGACGCTCTCGGGCGGTAACCTGATCTCGCAGGGCACGCGCAACAACATCCGCATCGTGGGTGAGATCCAGCAGCCGGTGGAACTTGAGAACATCATCGTAAAATCCAACGGTGGCGTGGTTTACCTAAAAGACATCGCGACCGTCTCGTTCAAGGAAAAGGAAAAGACCACCTATGCACGTGAAAGGGGA
Source organism: Flavobacterium sp. (assembly GCA_005792865.1). GTDB lineage: Bacteria > Bacteroidota > Bacteroidia > Flavobacteriales > Flavobacteriaceae > Flavobacterium. The sequence goes on from SXQR01000091.1 coordinate 2,183, forward strand.
ACCGAAGTGGTCATGCTCAGCGTTAAGAAGCGCGCGAACCAGAACATGATCTCGGCGATCGAACAGATCAAGGAGCGCATCGAGAAGGCGCATGGCAGCTATTTGCCCGAAAACCTGAAGATCGACCTCACCAATGACCAGTCTTCACGCGTTGAGCACCAGGTGGACGAACTCTCGAACCACATCATCTTCGGGATTATCCTGGTCATGATCGTCCTGATGTTCACGATGGGGCTTCGGAACTCGCTCTTCGTGGGCGCGGCCATCCCGCTTTCCATGCTGATGGCGTTCTCGATCCTGTCCATGTTTGGGCTGACGCTCAATACGATGGTCCTCTTTGGACTTGTCATGGGGCTCGGAATGCTCGTGGACGACGGGATCGTGGTGGTGGACAACGTGTTTGCCAACATGAAGAAAGGCATGGACCGCTATACCGCATCGAAGATCGGGATTGGCGAAATCGCCTGGCCGGTAATCTCCTCCACCGCAACCACGCTGATGGCCTTCCTCCCCTTTGCGCTGTGGCCCGGCACGATGGGTAAATTCATGAAATATTTCCCCATCACCCTCACGGTAACCCTGACCGCATCGCTTTTCGTGGCGATGGTGGTCAACGCAGCCATGACGGGCGGATCGATGGACATCGAGGACCGGAACGTCTCAAAAAAATCGGCGAAACGCTACACCATCATCTTCACGATCATCGCGGTGATCTTTGTGATCTTGGGCAATGTGTTCGATTCCAAACTGGCGCGTGCCATCGGCCACCTTGCCATCATCTCGCTCGCGCTGATGTGGCTCTACAAGGTGAAACTTTACCAGTGGACGCAGGACTTCCAGCACTCGTTTTTCCCGAGGATGGAGGACAAATACAAGAACTTCCTCGCGAAGATCCTCGTGGGCCGTCGCGCATGGTTTGCCTTTGGCGGCATCATCGGATTGCTGGTGCTGTCGGTAATGCTGCTGGGCATGTTCCCGCGCAAGGTGCTTTTCTTCCCGGACAACATCCCGAACCAGGCGATCGCCTACATCGAATATCCCGAAGGCACCGACATCAAGAAGACCAACGAGGCCACGCTTTTCGTGGAGCGCCAGATCATCGACATCCTGAAAAAGTACACTGATGACAAAGGCGAGAATTTCCTTGCCGAATCGATCGTTTCCCAGGTTGGCGTCGGCGCAGGGAATCCCAACGTGGATGCGGGATCGGCTTCCGAAACCCCGTTCAAGGGCAAGGTGACGGTCAACTTCAGCGAGTTCAAATTCAGGCAGGGCATCAATACAGCCGACATCCTGGAGGAAATCCGCAACAAGGTCAAGGGCATTCCCGGAGCCAAGGTCACCGTGGAGAAAGACGCGAACGGTCCGCCGGCGGGTTATCCCATATCGGTACAGCTTAGCGGCATGGATTACGATGTGATGCTCCGCGAAGCCGACCGCATGATCGCATTCATCAACTCCAAGAACATCCCCGGCATCGAGCGCCTGAGTGTCGATGTCAACAAGGA
>SXQR01000092.1 GCA_005792865.1 Flavobacterium sp.
GTCTTTTCATTGAGCGTCTTTTGCTTTTCCAATCCGGTCTCGGTGAGTGACGCCGGCAGCGTCACCTTCAGCCTCTCGGCCACGGGTTTCATTTCATTGGCAGACTTTGAGTGTTCGGCAACCATCATTTCGGCAAATTTCCTGACCTGGGTGTTAGTGGCCTTGGATTGGGCGAGTTTGCCTAGCTCCACTTCCATCATGTCGTTTTCGGCGGCGTCGACAAGAAACTCGGCATCATCTTCACGCGCATCGTTCTCGTCAAATTTGACCTCATTTTCATCTTCGGCGACCTCCTTGGGGTCTTCGGCCTTATTCTCCTGTTTGCAGGACGAAAGGCCCAGGAAAAGCGAAAGTACGGTTGCGCCTAAGAGCGACCTGACCAGTATTTTTGCGTTTCTCATATTTATCGAAATATTAATAGTTAAATAATTAATTAACAGATTATCAAATTTATACCCTTAAAAGTGGTTTCCAGTTATAGAATTTTTTGGTTTTGTTATAGAATTTAACAGGAAGAATTTTAAATTTTTGTAGCCGAAGGAAGCGCCGCCCGCAGTTTGCGGCTTTACCGCATTTTCTTATCTTTACGTAAAACACGACTGACATGAAAAAAATCATAGCCGGCTTCGCGATCATCTTCGCGGTCGTAATGAGCTGCAAGACCAATACTTCAAGCCCAAACGACAAGCGCATCCAGCTTACCTTTGAGTCTAAAAGCGGCAGCAAGACAACCGGGACAGCCACCTTTGTGGAACGCAATGGCAAGGTTTCCCTTACGGCCGCGCTTGCAGGGCTCACCCCAGGAACGCACGCGATGCACATCCATGAAAAGGCGGATTGCTCAGCTCCTGACGCGAGTTCGGCAGGAGGACATTGGAACCCGACCTTTGAAAACCACGGAAAATGGGGCTCGGCATCTTACCACCGGGGCGATATCGGGAACTTCACGGTAGGAAAGAACGGCACCGGCGCGATATCCCTTACCACTGACCAATGGTGCATTGGCTGCGGCGACCCCAAGAAGGACATCCTGGGCAAGAGCCTGATCGTGCATGAGAAAGCCGACGATTACAAGACCCAACCGACAGGGGACGCCGGAGGACGGATGGCGTGCTCGGCCATCATCAGGTAAATGTGTAGCTTTGCGCTATATCCCAAGAGATGATCAATCCATCGGCGAGCGGCTGGATAGACAAATTCCTTTCGCAGCAACGCGCGGCCACGACCGCAAAGAGCGATCTTGAATTTTACCTTGGCGCCAGGCGTACCGGCTTCATTTACGGGCACGTGGTGACCATCGAGGCGGCGCGCCCTGTCGTGACATCGGGCTGGATGGCCGACGAAATGACCAAGGTGGCGTTGCTCAATACACTCTTTGGGTTATACCGAAGCCATGTTGCCGAGGCGCATCCCGCACAATTTGTCAAGACGGCCATCGCATTCTATCGCGACATGAGCCCCGGGGGATTCAGCCTGCTCAAAAAGGTTTTTCCATCAAGTCCGTCGCTCGCACTTGAAGACATCATCGACAGCCGGATCCAGACCAACCACAACGTCATCTCAAAGAATTTTTCGCATATCCTCACCAATGCGTTGCTCTTTACCGATGTGCTGGCCTTTTCCCAATACCTGCGGCGCGGCAGCATTCCCGACAAGTACCTCAAGAAAACCGAGGAAACCATCGTCAGTGTGGTGACGCTCGCGCTGCGGGCCAAGACCATCAAGTCCCCGCATGACGACCTCCTGATCCGGCTGTTCGAGGCATCGGTGCGGTACAGCAAGTTTTCGACGGTGACCGCGATGAATCCCGAATCGCTCAAACTTGAACTGTTTACCGAAGACCTAGAAAAATTCTACTTGCTGGATCTGGCGGGAATGGCGCTGTGGAGCGACGGCAAGGTGGAAATCGAGGAAGAGGACCTGCTCTACCGCATAGGTGAATTGATGGGCGTACCGGATGCATTCATCGCGTCGTCGATCAAGGAAACCGATGCCTTTATCCGGAAGTACAAACACGAAATCCCCTATTTCAATTATTCGAACCCGGTCAAGCATTTCTACGACCACCTGACGCAAAACGTGGTCACGCTCATCAAGCGCAACCGCTCCAGGCTTGCGAAGGAAATCGGTCAGAGCCGCGAGCTTATGGTTTTGTTGGCGCAGTCCACGACGCGCGATCTCGATCCGCGGGAGAAGAAAAAGGTCAAGAACCACCTGCTGGACATCTGCAAGACCATTCCATCGCTCACGATCTTCCTGCTGCCGGGCGGAAGCCTGTTGTTGCCGATATTGATCAAGTTCATTCCAAGCCTTCTGCCATCGGCGTTCAATGAAAACCTTGAGGCCGAACCCGAATAAAAAAACCGCCCGAAGGCGGCTTTGTTAAAACTTGAGCTGATAGACCTTGTCGAGATCCTGTTCGGAGGAGATGTTGACGTTCAGGTCGGTCACGAACCCCGAATTCAGGCCATAGACCCATCCGTGAAGCGTGAGTTCGCGGCCCGCGCGCCAGGCGCCCTGTACGATCGAGGTTTTCGCGAGGTCAAAGACCTGCTCCTTCACGTTAAGTTCGACAAAGGCATTGAAGCGCGCCTCCTCGTCGATGATCGAATCGAGGTATTGCTTGTGCAGGCGGTAAACGTCCTTGATGTGGCGGATCCAGTTGTCGATGATCCCGATCGAACTGTTGCCCATCGCGGCCTTGACGCCGCCGCACCCGTAGTGGCCCACAACAAGCACATGCTTGACTTCCAGCACATTTACCGAATAATCCAGCACACTGAGCATGTTCATGTCGCTGTGGACGACCATGTTGGCAATGTTGCGGTGCACGAATACCTCGCCGGGCTTGGCACCGATGATCTCGTTGGCGGGAACGCGGCTGTCCGAGCACCCGATCCAGAGAAGCGGCGGTTTCTGGCCCTTTGCCAGATCGGCAAAATAGTTGGGATCGCCGGCGAGCTTCTCCTCTACCCACGCCTTGTTATTGTCCAAAATCTTCTTATAGAAGTCTTCCATCTTAATATTTGTTTCAGGTTACTAATTTATTGAATAATATCTTCTTTCGCTTTTGACGGCGTCTTTCCCGATTGCGGGGTGCGGTGCTCGACAAACACGTGCTTCTCGGCATCGCCCGAATTTTCCAGGTCATACGCCTTCTTGAAACCGCGCAATTTTACGCGGATATTCTCGTCGCGCGCGCGGGTTTCCTTGAATTCGCGAATGAGATCCAGAATGTCATGGGCAATGTAGACCGTATCGGAGGCGTTGATGACAACCCTTGAATTTTCGGGGATCTCGCTAAGGGTCGACTTGATGGCCGCCTTATTGAGGAAGGAGACTTCCTGCGCAAGGTCGATATGGATGATGTCGCCATCGCCATATTCTTCCTTGCGGAAAGAGTAGGCGCGTTTGAGGTTGCCCTTGAGCACGAAGATGACGCTGATCACGATGCCCAGTGCGACACCCTTGAGAAGGTCGGTAAATACCACCGCGGCGAGCGTCGCAATAAAGGGAATGAACTGGTATTTTCCCTTTTTCCAGAAATGTTTGAAAGTGGCGGGCTTTGCAAGTTTGTATCCTACCATGAGCAGGATCGCGGCCAGTGTGGCAAGCGGAATCTTGTTGAGAAGCATCGGGATCGTGACCACGCTCACTAGCAACATGGAACCATGGATGATGGTGGACATCTTGGATTTGGCGCCCGCATTGGCGTTGGCCGAGGTGCGCACCACCACCGATGTCATCGGCAAGCCTCCCAATAGCGAACTTACCATGTTGCCGACTCCCTGTGCCTTCAGTTCCACATTGGTGTTGGTATAGCGTTTTTGCACGTCCATCCGGTCGGCGGCCTCGATGCAGAGCAGGGTCTCGATCGATGCGACCACGGCAATTGTGGCTGCGGTGACCCATACCTTTGTCTCACCGATAGATGAAAACTGGGGCATGACGATGATTTCCTGCACATCGGCAAAAGACTGGATCACGGGAAGCGAAACCAGGTGCTCCTGCCCGATCAACAATGGGCTCCCTGCAGCGCGGAAAATTTCATTGATCCCGACGCCCAGGATTACGGCCACCAACGCGCCCGGGACCAACTTGATTTTTTTGAGCGCAGGGACCCTGTCCCATGAAATCAATACCGCAAGCGATACGACAGTGACGATCAGCGCGCCAAACTGGATGTAGTCCAAAGCGCCCATCAAACTGGAAAGCGTGTTTTGCCCGTCCGATTGCACAAAGGCCTCATCACCCTCAAAATCGCTGTCATAACCCACCGCATGCGGAAGTTGCTTGAGGATGATGATGATGCCGATACCGGCGAGCATTCCCTCGATCACATTGGTCGGGAAATAATTGGAAATGCTCCCCGCACGCAGGAAGCCGAGCGCCAACTGCATGATTCCCGCAAGAAAAACGGCCACGAGGAAGATTTCAAAACCGCCGAGGTCTGAAATGGCCGTGAGGACGATTGCCGTCAGGCCCGCCGCCGGGCCGGAAACGCTGAGATGTGAAGTACTGAGGTAACCAACGACGATGCCGCCCACGATACCCGCAATGATTCCTGAGAAAAGTGGGGCGCCCGAAGCCATTGCAATGCCTAGGCAAAGGGGAAGCGCCACAAGGAAAACCACCAAACCGGAAGCAAAGTCCGACTTGAGGTTACCAAAAAGATTGATTTTTTTTGTCATACCTGAAATGGATTAATACGTGAAGGCAGGGCACGATTGCGCCTGCAAGATCTTTCGTATTAAGCCAATTCCGGCGGTGGGATGAAGATGGAGCCGCACACATTGTCGTGTCGCGAAAGATTCTCGAACCTTATGATCCCCGATGCATTGTTTGACAAATTGACAAACTCATAGGTATCGATCCGCAATTCCGCCTTGACTTCCTTGTGTGAAAGCTCCTCCTCGGTCATGCTGTAGAATATCGACGTATCGGTACTCTTCTCGATCATGCCGACGATTGTCGGCGTCGAAAGGAAAAATACGAACATCAGCAATATGAAGGACGCAGCGGTTCTCATGGACGCAAAAATAAGTTCCGGACCGCCCAAATGCATCGGCCCGGACACAAATTTAATCGTAATTTAACATTTGTCAAAGACTCTCTTCGAGCCAGGCGTTCATCATCCAGACGGTCTTCTCCTGTTCGGCGATGAAGTCGCTCATCATCGCGTTGGTACCCTCGTCGTTGATTTCACCGCTTCTTTGTAGAATCTGGCGCTCGATCCGCAAAAGGTCGGTCAGTGAATTCACCACCAGGTGCACGGCTTTCTCATCATTGGAAATGTTCTTTCCCACTTCCAACCGGTTGTTGGCAATGTAATCCTCATAGGTGTGCAAGGGTGTCCCGCCAATGGTCAGCACGCGTTCTGCAACCATATCGATCTTGAGCTGTGCGTCATTATAGAGTTCTTCGAACTTGACATGCAGGTTGAAGAAACGCTTCCCGCGGATGTTCCAGTGAAGGCCCCTGAGATTTTGGTAATATACCTGGAAGTTGGACAGAAGGACGTTGAGGGCGCGCGCCATTTCTTCGGATTCGGCGACAGGAAGCCCTAAAATATTGGTTTTCATATTGGATTGGTTTACATCGGTTCTACAATAAATTTATTAAAAGTTATCGATCTGCCCGATAATAAAAGGCTATTGTTTTCCTATTTTTATCACAAAAAAATCGATGACGATCACCCAGCTTCAATACGTCCTGGCAGTAGCCGAACACCGCAATTTCACGCTTGCCGCCGAGAAGAGTTTCGTGACGCAGCCGACGCTGAGCATGCAGATCCAGAAGGTGGAAGAGGAATTGGGCGTGCAGATCTTTGACCGGAGCAAGAAGCCGATCCAGCTCACCGAGATCGGGCAGAAGATTGTCAGCCAGGCCAAGAACATTGTCAATGAGGCCGACCGGATCCGCGACATCGTGGACCAGCAGAAGGGTTTTATCGGTGGTGAATTTCGTCTGGGCATCATTCCCACCGTCATGCCGACGCTCCTGCCGATGTTCCTTACCAACTTCATCAAAAAGTATCCGAAGGTCCAGCTGATCATCGAGGAACTCAACACCCAGGAAATCATCACGCGTCTTAAGAACGGCCACCTGGATGCCGCAATCGCCGCGACGCCGCTTGCCGAAGAAAAGATAAAGGAAATCGTCCTGTACTATGAACCGTTCGTGGCCTATCTCCCGAAGGGCCACGAACATTTTGGAAAAAAGGAGCTCGATGTGGATGACCTCAAC
>SXQR01000093.1 GCA_005792865.1 Flavobacterium sp.
CATACCTTCCCGCCCGATTCCAACTCGATCGGGACATAGAAATTGTTGTGCGGAAATTGGCTGAACCGGCTGGCGTTGAAAATTACGTTCGATGCTCCCAGGACTTGCCTGAGCCCTTCAATGTAGAATGAGGCATACTTGATGTCGCAGGCCGAATCAACAAAGGCCTTCATCAATAGTCAAAATACCAGTTGAATAGATCGGTCCTCAGCCCGACGAAGAACCACGTGGTGGAATCCTTGAAAGCGGATGCCGTATCCTGTGACGGATCAAAGTTCCTGTAGATCGCGCCGGCAAAAAGCTTGAGGTTGGTCGCCGGATTGACAAGGTAGCCTGCCTGAAAGTCGGCAATCAGGATTGAAGTCTTATTGCCCTGTCCAACCTTGACCCCGGTATTGAACGGCCTGTTTTCCTCGTAATCCTTGAAGATGTTGCCGCCGTAATTGAACGCGTCCTCAGCCGTATCGAAATCAAGTCCGCGCACGCCGGTGGTGAGCTTGGCATCGGCAAAGATGCGGCCGCGGTGGTAGCGTGCGATCGCAATGACTTCCCTGAAATTGCCGCCCCACTGGTGTCCCAGGCTTTGGTTGTTGTGGGCGTAATTGGTGAGCGGGTCGCTGTGCGCATAGACATAGGGCCGGACGTGGTTGTATTCTGCCTGCAGCATGAGATCCTGCACGCCGAACGCATGGTAATATTTTGCCCCGATTTGGTACCCGAATTTATTCTTCCAACTCGCATTCCCCGCCTTGACATCGTTTAGCGAAAACTCGTCCAACAGGAATTGTCCGTAGAAATTTAACCTGTTGTTCCACTTGTACTTTCCGGTAAGCCCGAGCAGCGCATTGCCGCTGCGTGCCGATGAGGAGAATTCCACGGCGCGGTAGAAAATGATGGGATTGACGAAATTGGCGTCAAAACCGCGGCCATTGGTGTTGGCCCATACCACCGATTCAAAGAAACCCAGGTTAAGGCGCTTGGTGACATTCCAGCTCAAATAATGGCTGGCCATGTACTTGGTCTCATAGGTTCGGTCCTCGGTCACTTCCGGGCGCACGTCCTTGAGCCACATATAGGTGTTGGTATAGCGGATTTTCCAGAATGTCGTATTGAGCTTTACGAAAGGATAAGGGCTCGCCCCGTCGCTTTGCAGCAAGGAACGGTAGCCGTCGCCGATGAAATTCTTGCCGTACCCCAACTGAAGGTTGAAGAAACGGTCGGGAGTAAAAATGACGCTGGCCTCCGCCATCGGAAAATCAAATGAGTCCTCCTTGAATTCCTTGGCAATCCCGATTCCCGGAATGATGGCCGGCCCTCCGCCCGATGGCGCGATCGAAACCGCATACTGGTTGAAGTAATCGGCAAAACGCCCCTGGCTCTCATAAACCGTCGTGGTGAAGGTGATCATCCGGCCCAATCCTCCGCGAAAGTTAAGCCCGCGCGTATTGATATAGGTCGATTTTACCTCACCCGGCGTATTTTTTCCCAATTGAAGGTCCACGATGGGATCAAGCGTGAACCAAAAGTCCTTGCCGCGAAATGTAGTGAAGTGTTCGTTCCAGAGTTTCCTGCCCCACCAGCCTGATGCAGGTTTCCGAAGCGACTGCACTTCCTCGCGAAGGTCCTTGTAGGCCGATACGTCCGCAAATGAAAACGGCTTCGAGGCGGTGTGGTTATTGGCGCCCAGTTGGTTGAGCTCGTCATCAAAGCGCGAATATACCTGGTGCGAGAATGGAATGTTGAGTTGGCTGCCGAAGTCCTCGTCATCGAATGGCAGTGTCTTGATCGAATCGTATTCGGCAAGTTCCCGGAAATCACGGGCCTGCCTGGCCTGTTGCTTAGCAACATCGTCATCTATCGAAGCGCTGCCGGTAACCGCGGCCTGGCCGGGCGGCACAAGCGGCACATCGATCCTGATGGTGTACTTGGCGTAGGTCGCATTGCCATTGTAGCGCGGCGGGCCGACCTGCGGCATCATGGAAAAAACACGCCTGCTTTCGGCGGCAAGTGACTCGTCCGGCGAGTCTACGTATATGATCCTGAACTTTCCCTCGGCATCGACCTCGAAAAGCACGACGGTCTGAGACTTTTGCGCAGGATCGGGCGCCTTGAAATTGGCAAAAACGAATTCCTGCACCTTGGTGTAGAAACAGGCCTCCATTTCTTGCTGTGCGGACGACTCGCAACCCGGAAATACAGGAGGCTGCGACAGGTCCTGCGCCAACATCGGCACCGAAATCAAAAGAAGCGCGAATATTTTCCTCATGTCAATATGCATTTTGTGAAGCGCCTCCATGCGCAATGGCCTTGGCGGCAGATGTACCGATGCGCTTGACTCCGATGGAGATCATTTGGGCCGCATCTTCATAAGTCCTGACCCCGCCCGCTGCCTTGACCGGCAATGGCGCGGCATTCTCCAGCATCGTAACCACGGCCTCCATGGTGGCGCCGTTGGGCTTCCCGCCCGTCGTCTCAAAAAAGCCGGTGGACGATTTCACGAAAACCTCATTATAATGCCCCTCAAAATGGGTCACCACCACCGATTTGATCAGCGCCGAGATCCTCGCCACTTCGCCCAGGTCCATGGCGGCAACTTCAATGATCCATTTGACGACCTTCAGGTGCTCGAGACCCAGCCGGGTGCCTTCCAGGACTTCTTGCCTTACCAGGTCTTCGTCGCCTTCAAGGAATGCGCGGTAATTGCAAACATAGTCGAGTTCGTCGGCACCGTCCGCGACCGCTTTTTCGGCCTCCGCGAGCTTGGCCTCGAGGGGTGACGTACCGTTGGGGAAATCGATTACCGTACCGATGGAAACCGTTGCGTTGGCCTCTTTGACCATATGCTTCGCATCGGCAACATATTCAGGCCGGATCATGGCCAGCTTGAAGCCCTCCTCGATCGCCTCCTGCACGAGGGCCAGGGCCGTCTCCCGGTTTCGATCCTCGGGCACTCCCGCCTGGTCGGCAGTTTTGAGGTACGTGGAATCAAGGTATTGACGGATGTCCATGGGGAGAATTTTGTCAAAAATAAAAAAACCCGCGCGAAGCGGGCTTATTATTGTCTCTTCTTTTGAATCAATTTCAACAGGCACGCCGCAATCACCGATCCGGCCACGTTGGCCACCACATCGGTGGTGTCGGCGGTCCGGAAAGTCGTGAACCATTGCTGGCAAAGTTCAATCGCGATGCCGTAAGCGACCGAGAGGCTAAAGGCACCTCGCAACGCTTGTTTCCGAAGCGACCGGGCCAGCAGGATCGTCAGCACGAAGTGCAGGAAACCGTGAACCAGTTTGTCGGTGGGCGCAAAACCAATTTCAACCGAGGGCAAATCATCAAACCGGGCCAGGCACACGATGCCGATGAACACCATCCAGGCAAGCGCGGCGGCCGACCAGGCGTTACGCACCAATCAATTCCCTGTATTGATCCGCAGTGAGAAGGGCGTCAAAATCCGATGGGTCCGACACCTTGATCCTGATCATCCACCCATCGCCGTAAGGATCGCTGTTGACCGTCTCCGGCTTTTGCTCCAATGCATCGTTAAATTCCACGATCTCCCCCGCCAGCGGCAGGAACAGGTCGGATACAGTCTTGAC
>SXQR01000094.1 GCA_005792865.1 Flavobacterium sp.
CCACGACCTGCGCGATTCCATGCGCGAGGCATACGACACGTTGGGCGGACAGGTCTGGAGCCGCGCCAGTATCAATAAACTTCTCTCCATTTTCCCCGAAGGCCAGCTTTGCATCGAAGTTGACGGCAAGGTCGTGGCGTGCGCGCTTTCCATCATAGTGGACTACGATGAATTCGGCGACCGCCACACCTATACGCTCATCACCGGCGATTACACGTTTTCCACGCATAATCCCTCGGGCGACACGCTCTACGGGATCGAGATTTTCGTCCATCCGGAATACCGCGGCCTACGGTTGGGACGCCGTCTTTACGAAGCGCGCAAGGAACTTTGCGAGATGCTCAACCTGAAAAGCATCATCGCTGGAGGCCGCATACCCGGCTACCACGAATATTCGTCAACGCTTACCCCACGCGAATACATCGACAAGGTCCGCAACAAGGAAATCTATGACGCCACCCTCTCGTTCCAGATCTCCAACGATTTCCACGTCCGCAAGGTATTGACCAACTATCTGCCCGGCGATCACGAATCAAAGGATTTCGCCACGCTCATCGAATGGAACAACATCTATTACCAGGGCATCAACGCTTCGTCCAGGTCGTCAATGAAGATCAGGCTCGGGCTCGTGCAATGGCAGATGCGGCTCTTTCCCGATATGGAAGCGTTCTACGAGCAGGTTCGGTTTTTCATCGATGCGGTGAGCGGTTACCAAAGTGATTTCATCGTGTTCCCCGAGCTCTTCAACACCCCATTGCTCGAGCCCTACAACCATCTCCCCGAGAGCGAGGCCATGCGGCAACTCGCCGGCCTCACCGAGGAAATCGTCCAGAAAATGCACGAGTACGCCCTCTCCTACAACGTGAACATCGTAACGGGAAGCATGCCGCTGCTGGACAACGGAAAACTCTATAACGCCTCCTATCTGTGCCACCGCACCGGTAAGATCGACGAGTTCCGCAAGATCCACATCACGCCCAACGAGCACAAGTATTACGCGATGACCGGCGGCGACGATATCCGCGTATTCGATACCGACTGCGGCAAGGTTGGGATCCTGATCTGCTACGATGTCGAATTCCCCGAACTCAGCCGCCTCTATGCCGAGCAAGGCATGCAAATTCTGTTTGTCCCGTTCCTCACCGACACCCAAAACGGCTACACGCGCGTTCGTCACTGCGCGCAGGCCCGTGCCATTGAAAACGAGTGTTACGTTGCGATCGCGGGATGCGTCGGGAACCTGCCCAAAGTCAACAACATGGACATCCAGTTTGCGCAATCGGCGGTGTTCACCCCATCCGATTTTGCCTTCCCCACCAACGCCATCAAGGCCGAGACCACACCCAACACAGAGATGATGCTCATCGTCGACGTGGACCTTCAGCTACTGGACGAGCTGCACCACTATGGTTCGGTCAGGATCATGAAGGATCGGAGGAAGGATTTGTACGAGGTGCGGAAACTGAAGTAATGAAGGTAACCCAAAACGACACCTCGGGCGAGTCCATCGTGGGGCTCACCTTCTCAATCGGCACCGATTCCTTATTTCAACGTCGCCGCCGACGGCTCAAACCCTTTCAAGTGACCGTACGGCGTTCAACCTCGAGGACACCGTGGACCCGGATGCCATCCGGGGTCATTTGAGGACGGCACTTTTTCCAGTTCGGTCAATGGAACAATATCAGCGGTGGCTGGGCCAATCGCTTCATTGAAATGGGAAACTGGACCAGTTCGCGGAAGCTTTAGGATTTGTGGACAAAAACGTTGGAAACCGCGAATATGAAAAGCCAAATTACTGGCGTTTAAAGGACAGGCGCTGTTTTAAGGCGTACCTTGCCGGAATGGCCATCATAAATCAGATATTCATTTCACCCGAGGACCTTGCAAACGCGGGAAACCTGCCTTTGGTGGGAATCGACACTTCTGCGCGAGGTCTTGAGGTATTTACCACCATCCGCGAGCCGATGGTCATCCTGGACCGGAAGTTGACGGTGCGGTCGGCCAACAAGTCCTTCTACAGGACATTCAGGCTCACGCGTGAAGATTCGGAGGGAAAATCGATCTACGACCTTCGTGACCAGGCGTGGGAGGAGGCGCTGCGGCTTTTGTTCAAATCCATTCCCAAAAACCGGAAACTCGTCAATTACGAGGTGGAATTCGAGATTCCCCACCTGGGCAAGCGCTGCATGATGATCAATGCACGTGAAATCAAGCGGCAGAAGGTCAACGAGCGCCTGATCCTCCTGGTGATCGAGGACATTACCCATCGGGTCGAATTGCAGAAAAGCAAGACCCAACTCTTGCAGCGGTTCCGCGAGCTGGTGATCCAGGCACCGGTTGCCGTATGCATCCTTCAGGGCATTGACCACGTGGTGGAAATTGCCAATACCGCGTACCTGGACCTCATTGGGAAAACAAAATCCATCATCGGCAATCCGCTGTTTGATTCGCTTCCCGTGCTCCGCGACCAGGGAATCCCCGAATTGCTCGACACGGTCCTCAAAAGTGGCGAAACCTACCACGGGAAGGAGGTAGAACTGTTTTTTGACAGGGCCACAGGCTCGACGAGCACCTTTTACAATTTTGTTTACCAGCCGATGTTTGATTCCCAGACCGGCGATGTGGCCGGCATCATTGTGGTGGTGAATGAAATCACCGAGCAGGTGAAAGCGCGCAAAATCATGGAGTGGCAGGCGTCGATGGTACAGGAACTGCTCATGACGGCGCCGGGATTTGTCTGTATGCTTGAAGGTCCCAAACACGTCTATTCGCTCATCAATGAACGTTACCAGCAACTGGTGGGAAAACGCGACATCACCAACAAACCGATGCTTAAGGCCCTGCCGGAACTCAAAGGCCAGGGAATAGAGGAAATCCTGCGAAAAGTCTACAAAACCGGAATTCCCTATATCGGGATAGATGAGCCGTTCTTTTTGGGGCGAGATGTGGGTTTGGAATCGGAACTGCGCCATTTCAATTATTCCTGCCAGCCTATGTACAACGTCAACCGAAAGATTTACGCGATCCTCATTTTCGGGTATGAAGTGACAGAGCAGGTCAACGCGCTCAACAGAATCGCCGAACTCAGGGCCATCCACACACGTGAACTCGAAGAAAAGGTAGCCTTAAGGACCAGCGAACTGCAGTCCAGCAACATGGAGCTGCTAAAAAAAATATCCGAACTCGGCAAGAAAAACAAGGAACTGGAATCCTTCAATTATATTTCAAGCCACGATCTACAGGAACCGCTGCGCAAAATCCAGCTGTTTGCCGGCAGGATCCTCGAACTTGATCAGGACGGTTGTGTGAGCGATGAGGCAAAAAGCCATTTTGAGCGCATACAGGCCGCGGCCGGAAGGATGCAGGCGTTGCTCGAAGACCTGCTCACCTATTCGCGTGCCGGGGTCAGCGAAAGGGTCTTTGAAAATACCGACCTGAAGGAAGTGGTTGCCGACGTCCTGGATGCGCTATCGGAATCGATCCTGGATACCCGGGCCGAAATCACGGTCGGGAAACTCTGCCATCCCGATGTGAACCCTTCCCAGTTTAGGCAGGTGGTCAATAATATTGTGGGAAATTCCCTCAAATATTATCAAAAAGACGGGCGCCCGCAAATTTCCATCAAAAGCAGGCCCGTGCCAGGACTATCGGTCAAGGGGCTGGAACTTCCCGACGGAACATACTGCCACTTTTCAATTGAGGACCGCGGGATCGGCTTTAAGCCACAGTACGCCGAAAAGATCTTTGAAGTTTTTCA
>SXQR01000095.1 GCA_005792865.1 Flavobacterium sp.
ACAGCGGGCCCGGAGGCTTGCACAGGCAGATATTGACAGGCGCCGACGAATTTGCGAGCCACAATTTTGACCTGGGGTATGACGCTCCGATGATCGACATCAGCGCCGACGACATGTACTTTGAGATCGGCAACGGAAAACTGGCGATCCAGGCCGTATCGGCTTTTGATGCCGGCACGATCATCCCGCTGGGCATCAAGGTGACCAATCCGGGAACATCGGTCATTGCGATCGGGCAGCTTGAGAATGCGGATTCGCTTAACATTTACATTCACGACAACCTGACAGGCACCTACCATAACCTGCTGGAAGGAAACATGGAAATCGACCTTGTCCCCGGACAATACGACGGCCGTTTCTCGCTCAGGTTCAGCGAATCTTCGCTAAGCGTGGACAACCCGGTAACCGCCGGTCCCGCGACCATGGTCTATAATCCTGATATCAGGGTATTGAAGATCCGAACCGAAGCCCAGGTCATCAAGGCCGAATTGTTTGATATAACAGGTCGTTTTGTTACTGAATTGCAACCGACATCAACAACCGGCGAATGGAATGCCCAGGTGGGCCCTATGGCAGCCGGCGCTTACATCGTGAAGGCGGTCACGGAAGACGGAACCATCAGCCGGAAGATTTCGGTAAAATAAATAGCAAACCCTCCAAATCGGAGGGTTTTTTTATGCATTTTTGGATCAAAACTATTCAATGCGCAGATTGTTGCTCTTGTTGCTTCTGCATGGATTCGCGGCATTGCCGCAAAAAGTACTGCACGGCAAGGTGATCGATGCAAAGAGCGGGGAGCCACTGGTGGGCGCGAATGTTTTTGTCGCCAATTCAACCTGGCAGACGCTGAGCAATGAAGCCGGGCAATTCTCCATACAAATGCCTGATCATGCCGCGCAACTGGTTGTAACTTTTGTAGGGTATGAACCTCAGGTGCTGCAAGCCTCGGATCTTCCCGACAGGCTTGTGCGGTACGTCGTCCCCATGCATGCCGAAGTCAACCAATTAAAGCCAGTCGCCATCCTTTCGGCGGCGCATCGCAAGCACTTGATGAACGCCTTTATCGCGTATTTTATCGGAACGACGCAAAATGCCTCCCAGACCAAAATCATGAACCCGGACGAAATCGTCTTTCACCTGGAAGATGACGGGTCGTGGGAAGCATCGGCCACCGAACCGCTGATCATTGAAAACCGGGGCCTCAATTACCGGATCGATTTCGTACTGTCGGCATTTAAAATGCTGCCCCGAGAGAATAAATGCATCTATGCCGGATATCCTGCCTTCAGTGATTTGAAACCGCCCAGCCGAAAGGTCCTCGCCGCCAGACAGCGGGCCTACCTTGGATCCCAGATGCATTTTGTCCGTTCCGCTTATAATGGAACCCTTCGAGCGGAAGGTTTTACAATTGACCACTACATGAGGGAACGCAATCCCAATTTTCCGACGCAGGAAAAATATCTCGCTTATCGGAACGAGATCCAGCAATTGGCCAAGAGCGGGACTTTCAAAAAGGTCGAACCCGAATACAACTTTACGCTGCTTTCAAAAAATATCGATCCGGCCCAACTGGTCACCACCGAAGGCGATCAAAAATTCCTTTCATTTCCCTTTTTCCTGCAGGTATTGTACACTGGCTCCTTTGAAGAGGATGGTTTTGCGCATCATCGGGAGCACGGGCATCAGCAAAGCATGATCCAGCTTGAGGCCGAAAAGGCCCGCATCTTTCCCGACGGCAACATCCAGAACATTGACGCCGTTATCTTTACGGGCTACATGGCGTGGAAAAAAATGGCCGATCTTGTCCCGACCGATTACCAACCCGAGACCTACAAAAAATAAAAAATCCGCCACCAGGACGGATTTTTGTCATTCCATTTTGAAATATTATCCCTTAAATGGATTTTGCTTTACCGTAGCATTGTCGTTGACGATGGTCATCTCGTCCACGATGTGCTTGGCGCCGGAGAAATTCTCGATAGCCCAAAGGACGTAACGGATATCCACGTTGATGGTACGCTGCAGGTTCTTGTCAAATATCACGTCGCCGGCCATCGCCACGATGTTCCCGTCAAAGGCAAGCCCGATGAGTTCGCCTTTGCCGTTGAGTACCGGTGAACCCGAGTTACCGCCTGTAATATCGTTATCGGTCAGGAAGTTCACGTGGAGCGAACCGTCCTTATCGGCATAACGGCCGTACTCGCGATTCTTGTTCATGTCGATGAGTTTGGTGGGAAGATCGAATTCGGCATCGCCCTTCTTGTATTTCTTCACCATGCCGTCCATTGTCGTGTAGTTGTTGATCTTGGCATCGTTGCGCTTGTCGGCAGGCAGCGCGCGTACTTTTCCGTACGTCAGGCGAAGCGTCGAGTTTGCGTCGGGATACTTGATCGATGCGATCTTGGATTCGCGAAGGCCTTCAACCAGGGTGCGGAAACCGGCGCCAAAGTCATTCTGTGCCTTGGCCAATGCATCCGACTTCGCGTTGAAGTGGTTGATCATGTCGTTTGAAAGCATGTACAGCGGGTCATTGGTCAGCATCGCCTCGCTGGGAGCTTCAAGGAAAGCCTTGATCCTGTCCTTGTTGGTCAGGATGCTCATGTCAATGATCGCCGAAGCGTATTTCGTGAAGTCGTTGTTGTACTCCTTGCCTATCTTCTCCACCATCGGTGCGATCGCATGGCCCTTGGACTTGGTGGCGTAAAGCGCCAGTTGTGCGGCCAGGATGTCCTTCTCGGCCGGGATGTAGATTTCCTTGAACATGTCGTCGGCCATCTCGGCGATCTGCGGCGCCATTTCCTTACGCTTCGCGGCATCGGCCTTGGCATAGTTCTCCAGCTGGCGGCCCATGGTGCGGCCAACCGTTCCAAACGAGGACGTGCGGAAGAGCTGTTGCAGGTAATTGTCGTGGCGCGCCTTCTCATTGGTCATCGCGTAATAGGCGTTGATATTCTTGATGGCATTGCCGTACTTGGCCTTGTTGGCAGGCTGGTTGGCCCACTTCTCGAATTTGGCCTCCTGCGCTGCTTTTGATTTTGCCGTACCAAATTTGGTCAGCGCATCGATCATGCCCTGGCGGTTCTTCCAGTAGTTGGCGGTAGAAGCGTATTTTGAAGCATACATAAGGTTGACCTCATCGCTTTTCTCCATATGCTTCTTCATGTTGTCCATTCCGGTCTTGGCGCCCTCTACCCATGCAGGATAAGCGAACTTCACGTTCTGCTCGATCCCACCGGCGGGCATCCAGCGGTTGGTGCGGCCCGGATAACCCAGGATCATCGCGAAATCGCCTTCCTTGACACCACCCAGGCTCACGGGCAGGTAGTGCTTGGGCTTAAGCGGAACATTGTTCGGCGAATACTCGGCCGGATTTCCGTTCGCATCGGCATACACGCGGAACATCGAGAAATCTGCGGTATGGCGCGGCCACTCCCAGTTGTCGGTGTCCCCACCAAATTTCCCGAGGTTCTCAGGCGGTGTCCCCACAAGGCGCACATCCTTGAAATCCTGGTAAACAAAGTAGTAATATTCATTCCCCTGGAAAAACGGCCGAACCGACACGGTGTATTTCCCGCCGCCGTTGTTCTCCTTCTCGATCAGGGCAATTTCCTGGTTGATCGCCTTTTCGCGCTCGGCCTCGGTCATCTTGTCGTTGACCTTGGAAAGGATGCGCTTTGAAACGTCGTCCATGCGCACAAAGAAGCGCACGTAAAGGCTCGCAGGCTTGATCTCCTCCTTGCGGTTGGCGGCCCAGAAACCGTTTTTCAAAAGGTTTTTCTCGGGCGTCGAAAGCTCGGCAATCGCGTCATACCCGCAGTGATGGTTGGTAAGCACAAGGCCATCCTTGGAGACGATCTCGGCCGTACAGCCGCCGTTGAACTGCACAATTGCGTCCTTGAGGCTGTGGTTGTTGATGCTGTAGATCTCTTCAGCGGTCAGCTGCAGCCCCATCTTTTGCATGTCGCGGTGGTTGAGGCGCTCGATGAACATCAGGAACCACATCCCTTCGTCGGCCTTCACCGGGAACGCCGCAAGGCACATGGTCACAAACAAAATCAGTTTCTTCATTTCAAAAAATTAAAAGTTAGCAATACGCGCTACAAGTCTATCGCCCACCGCCATTGTTACACGGCGTTGAAAAATAAGCGGGAAGCGCGCGCTAAGTTAGCCAATTTCATGCAAAATGGCCTGTTCGGGAGCTTCATTTTTTGGGCGAACGGCCGGGCTATCCGCTGTATCGCGCCCTCCCGGGCGCAATGCCGCTGCTATCCCTGTCGCGCAATCGCAGTATGGCTGGGACCCTTTCCTGTCCATAAAAATCCCTCGGAGGTGGAGATCATGTAACGTCCCCCAATATACGGATGGTTACCTTTAATTACAATCTAAAAATCAGCAACATGGGACTATTTTCATTCATCAAGAACGCAGGCAAGAAGATTTTTGGGAACAGGGAAAACGACGCCGCCCCCGAAGAAAAGCAAACGCTAAAGGCATCGGCTCTTTTACAGTACGTAAAGGGTCTGGGCCTTCCCTACCAAAACATCAAGATATCGCTCACCGGTGATGACGTAGTTCTGGAAGGCGAGGTGTCAAGCCAGGCAGATGCCGAAAAAATCGCGCTCGCCGTCGGCAACGTGGAAGGTGTCGATACCGTGGACAACCGCATGCGCGTGACCACGCCTGCACCGCAATCGCAGTTCCATACGGTCGTCGAGGGCGACTGGCTTTCCAAAATCGCAAAGAAATACTACGGTGACGAGACTAAATACGGCGTCATATTCGAGGCAAACAAGCCCATGCTCAAGGATCCGAACGAGATCTATCCGGGTCAGGTGCTGAGGATCCCGGCGCTGTCGTGACCGGTGGCAGGTAATCAAATTTCCCGGATACAACGAGGGATTCCGCTACTTTGCGATGAGGATCACGCCGGTCTGCGGAGCATATTGCCTTACGGGAATGGTCGCGGGCCCTTCAATTATTGAAAGGT
>SXQR01000096.1 GCA_005792865.1 Flavobacterium sp.
AATGGAGGTAATACGCATGCTCCCAGACGTCCATGCCCAGAATGGGTGTTCCGCCGCAACCGATCTCCGGCATCAGCGGGTTGTCCTGGTTGGCCGTTCCGCAGACGTCGAGCTTTCCGCCCTTGTGCACGCACAGCCACGCCCACCCCGAACCAAATTGAGTTGCACCCGCCTTGGAGAACTTGCCTTTGAACTCTGCAAAACTGCCAAATTCGCGGTCGATCGCATCGGCCAGTTCGCCCTGGGGCTCACCGCCGCCGTTTGGCGACATGACTTTCCAGAAAAGGTTGTGGTTATAGTATCCGCCACCGTTGTTGCGCAGCGCGGCATTCTTCATGTCAAGGTTGATCAGGATATTTTCGATGGTCTTGCCTTCGAGGTCGGTTCCGCTTACCGCAGCATTGAGGTTGGTCGTGTAGGCGTTGTGGTGCTTGGTATGGTGGATTTCCATGGTGCGGGCATCGATGTGCGGCTCCAACGCGTCATAGGCATACGGTAAGGAAGGTAATTCAAAAGCCATAGTGATTGATTTTAGGTTTGATAATAATTATCAAATTTAAAAAATTAACTTTGGATGGCCGGCATAAAAATTTAAAACCCAGTATCAGCACGGCGCACATTTCCATGGACAGCCCTGCAATCTCGCTTTATGATGCATCGGCCGGCTCGGGCAAGACTTATACGCTCGTCAGGCAATATCTCGCCATCATTCTATCGTCGGATAAGGACGATGCCTACCGTTCGATCCTGGCCATCACTTTCACCAACAAGGCCGTTAACGAGATGAAATCGCGCGTGGTGAACAGTTTGTCGGCCATCGCATCGGGCAAGGACGACAAGAAGACGCTCGATCTCATCCAGGACCTTTCATCGGTTACCAAAATGCCGTCGGAGAAAATCCGCGACAAGGCCAGGCGGATCATTCGGAACATCATCCACAATTACGCAGCCTTTGACATTTCCACCATAGACAAATTCACGCACAGGGTCATCCGCTCCTTTGCGCATGAACTCAACCTTCCCGCAAGTTTCGACGTTTCGGTGGATACCGAAGGGCTCCTGCAGGAAGCCGTCGATGCCCTGATCGCCAAGGCCGGGGAGGATCCGGTACTCACCAAGATACTCGTGGATTTCACGATGGAGAAGACCGATGATGACAAGAGCTGGGACATCACGCGCGAGATGATGGAGACCGGGAAACTGGCCATCAGTGAAGTGAACGCCAGGGAAATTGCGCTGTTGGGCGAAAGGTCGGCCGAGGAATTTATCGAGATACGCCGCAAACTGCGCGAGGCCACCAAGTGCATTGACGAGGATTGCGTCCGCGTGGCCGTGGAGGCGATTGCCAAACTGCAGGCGCACGGCATCGACCCGAAATCCTTCTCGCGCGGCGATTTCCCAAACCACCTGGGATACATCAGCCGGAACGAACTTAAGAAAACACATAAGAAATACCGTTCGGCCGAAGACATCCGCATCAACAAGGGCGCCCCGAACCGCGACGCCATAGACGCCCTGGTCCCCGAACTGCTCGAACAGCTCGACAAGGTTTACCGCGATCACGAGAGGCGGGATTTTTACAACGCCTTCCTGAAAAACCTCACGCCGCTGTCAATGTTGAGCGCACTCACGTCTGAAATTAGCCGCATCCAGCAGGAACAACAGGTCCTCTCCATATCAGAATTCAACCGCATCATCCACGAACAGGTCAAGGGACAGCCAGCGCCTTTCATTTACGAGCGGATCGGGGAACGTTACCGCCATTTTTTTATCGATGAATTCCAGGACACCTCCCAGATGCAATGGGAAAACCTGGTTCCGCTCATCGATGACGCGACTTCCTCACAGGTGGATGGCGTTGCGGGAACGCTATTGATCGTGGGCGACCCAAAACAGTCGATCTACCGGTTTCGCGGTGGCAAGGCCGAACAGTTCATCGCGCTGTCAAAGGAGCAGCACACCTTCAATAACAAGGATTTCAAAAAATTTGCGTTGGACACCAATTGGCGCAGCCTGTGCGGCATTGTCAATTTCAACAACGATTTTTTCGAGGCCATCGCCAACGTTTTTACGAATGAAGATTACCGGGAACTCTACGCCAGGTATTGCCGCCAAAAGGACACGGGCAAACAAGGCGGGTATGTGACCATCCGGTTTATCAAAACCGATCCGGCAGAAGACACCGACGAGGACGCCTTGACCCATGCCGAAAAATACGTCGCTAAAACCATAGACCGGGTGCGCAGTACACGTGCGATGGGGTTTGAATACGGCGACATCGCGATTTTGACCAGGAAGCGCGAACAGAGCGAACTCATCGCCGCAGGCCTCATCGGGTGCGGGATATCGATCATTTCGTCCGAAACGCTTGCGCTTGCCAATTCGTCGGATGTAAAATTCGTCATCAACGCGCTCAATTGCGTCCGCAATCCCGCCGACCAGGAAGCCCGCGCCGCATTCCTGCTTGAAATTGCCGCCGATGCCCACATGGCACAGCACGACTTTACCGCAAAGGGACTGGCGTTGTCCGAACCAGATCTTGAACAGTGGCTCAAGGAAATGGGTTTTTCCTTCTCTTTTGCATCGGCACGCCAAAAATCGCTTTACGAAACGGCCGAGGAAATCGTGCGCGTCTTTCTTCCGGATCGGGCCGCATTTGGCTATTCGCAACATTTCCTGGATATCGTATTGGAACGCGACATGCGGTACCAGGCGGGGATTTCGGATTTCCTTGAATACTGGGAAAGGACCGGTGCAAAACACAGCATTCCTTCGCCGGAAAGCCGCGAGGCGGTTCGCGTGATGACCATTCACAAGTCCAAGGGGCTTGAATTCCCCGTGGTGATCCTCCCGTTTGCCGATGAAAATTATGCGAAAAAGCCCCGCGAAAAGCTGTGGCTGGACGCCGACGAGCAAGCCATTGGGCTGCCACGGGTTTTGGTGGACAAGACAAAACAGGTAGCCGATTTTGGCGAAGCCGCCGCGGCCGTTTACCACCAGCGCGAACAGGAAGAATTGCTGGACAACGTCAACATCCTTTACGTGGCCATGACCCGCGCCGAACAGCAACTGCACATCATCTCCGGGATGCACCTTGACAAAAGCGGTGAACCCTGCTCCGGCAGGATGTCAACCTTTTTTATGGACTACATCAGGCAAAAGGGAATGTTCGATACCGATCGGTTCGATTATGGATTCGGCAGTCCGGCAGGGCCCCAGGGAGAGGCGCGGCCGGGCCAAAAACCCGAAACGATCGTTCCGGTGCGTGAGGCTCTGGATTTCTCCGATGTCAGGATTTCCGGCAAGGCGGCCCTGATGTGGGGAACCCTGCAGCAGGAGGCGATCGAGTTTGGGAACGTGATCCATGAGGTCATGTCATTTGTCGGGACGCGTGACGATGTCGCAAAGGCGGTGGAAAATGGCAAATCCATCGGCCTTTTCAATAGTGCACAGGAAGAAATCGTTCGTGAAACGGTTCGGGGCATCGTCTCGCATGATGAACTCGCCGCATTTTTCGATCCCGGCAACACCGTGCTCAACGAGCAGGCCATCATCAGGCCCAACCTGCCCAATGTAAAGCCCGACCGCATGGTCTTGACCAAGGACAACCAGGTCCTGCTGCTCGATTACAAGACCGGGGCGCACAAGGACGCGTATGTGGACCAGCTTGCCTCCTACGAAGAGGCCATAAGGGGAATGGGGCTTCGGGTAGGCAAAAAGGTGCTGGTCTATACCGGGCGCGGGGTTAATGTCATAAATTTGCAAAACAACCTAACTTGATATGTACGGAAAACTTAAAGACCATCTACAGGCCGAACTCGCCGAAATCGAACAGAACGGCCTGTTCAAGAAAGAACGCATCATCACATCGGCACAGGGCCCTGAAATCACGATTTCGACCGGCGAAACCGTACTGAACTTCTGCGCAAACAATTACCTCGGGCTATCGTCGCATCCGGCTGTGGTGCAGGCGGCCAAGGACGCGATGGACACTCATGGCTTCGGGATGTCGTCGGTTCGGTTCATCTGCGGGACACAGGACATACACAAACAGCTTGAAAAAACCATAGCCGATTTTTACGGTACCGAGGACACGATCCTCTACGCGGCGGCATTCGATGCGAACGGCGGTGTATTCGAGCCGCTTTTTGGCGAACAGGACGCCATCATCTCCGATTCCCTGAACCACGCATCGATCATTGACGGCGTAAGGCTCTGCAAGGCCATGCGTTACCGTTATGAGAACAGCAACATGGAAGACCTTGAACAACAACTCATCAAGGCCAATGAGGCCGGGGCAAGATTCAAGATCATCGTCACCGACGGCGTTTTCTCCATGGACGGCCTGGTCGCGCCCCTCGACAAGATTTGCGACCTGGCTGACCGATACGATGCGCTGGTCATGATCGATGAATGCCACGCAGCCGGTTTCATCGGCGCAACGGGCAAGGGAACCCCGGAGGCCAAGGGCGTGATGGGGCGCGTGGACATCATTACCGGGACCCTGGGAAAGGCTTTGGGCGGGGCCATGGGCGGATATACCACCGGGAAAAAGGAAATAATCGAGATGCTGCGCCAGCGTTCGCGGCCTTACCTGTTTTCCAATTCGCTTGCGCCGGCAATCGTCGGGGCGTCGATTAAGGTATTCGAACTGCTGCGCCATGACACTTCACTTCGCGACAAACTTGAGGAAAATACTGCCTATTTCAAGAAGGCAATGATGGACGCGGGATTTGACATCATCGACGGCGATTCGGCTATCGTGCCGGTCATGCTTTACGATGCGAAACTCGCCCAGCAGATGGCTGACGAACTGCTTAAAAAAGGGATATACGTCATCGGGTTTTTCTTTCCCGTCGTACCCAAAGGAAAGGCCCGAATCAGGGTTCAATTGAGCGCCGCACATACGCGTGAGCACCTTGACAAGGCGATTGCCGCATTTGTTGAAACAGGCAATAAACTCGGGGTTTTGCGGGCCGTATAATGTCTAAAATTATGTTATTTTTTTAACATTTGCCTTTGCTGTTAAAATTTAACACATTACTTTTGTTCATAACTTTGTAACTAATAACTAAAATCAAGTATGAAACATCTTAACAAAATTGTTGCTGCTTTCTGTCTGTTTGCGGGACTGGGCCTTCACGCTCAGGACAGCAATAACAAATGGGCGGTAACGTTCGGGGTAAATGCCGTTGATACCCGTATCAGCGCGGCATCGAGCGTCGAAGACCAGTTCTCGAACTTCTTCAACGCCAGGGACAACTGGAACATCCTTCCATCTGTTTCTTATCTTAGTGTCAACCGTTACGTGGGCTCAGGCTTCACTTTTGGCGTAACGGGATCGATCAACAAAATCACTCGTTTTGTCAATGACCGCAGTACGGATTATATGGTGACCAACCCTGGTGACCTGAATTACTACGCTGTTGACGGAGCCATCGGTTACAGCTTCATGAATGCCATCGGATCCAAGTGGTTCGACCCTTCACTTCACTTAGGCGGTGGTTACACCTGGCTGGGTGACGAGTCAAGCGCCGGAACCGTCAATGGTGGTCTTGGTCTTGCTTTCTGGTTCTCAGAAAACGTGGGCCTTTCATGGAGGTCAACTTACAAGTATACTTTCGAAGACAACCGTATGGAGTTCCCGACGCACATGCAGCACTTCCTTGGGCTTTCCTTCAAATTTGGCGGAAAAGACACGGATGATGACGGAATTTACGACAAAGACGATGCTTGTCCTGAAGTTGCCGGTCCAAAAGAATTCAATGGATGTCCTGATACCGACGGTGACAAGATCATCGACCGCGATGACCTTTGCCCGGATGTTGCCGGTCTGGCCGAATTCAACGGATGCCCTGATACTGACGGTGACGGAATCGCCGACAAGGACGATGCTTGTCCGGATGTTGCAGGCCTGAAGTCAATGAACGGATGTCCTGACACGGATGGTGACGGTGTTACCGATAAATCAGATAAGTGTCCGACAGTAAAAGGTCCATCTGAAAATGGTGGTTGCCCATGGCCTGATACCGACGGTGACGGAGTTCTTGACAAAGACGATCGTTGTCCAGATGTAAAAGGTACTGCTGCCAACAACGGATGCCCTGAAATCACTGAGGAGCAAATCAAGAAACTGAACGCTTACGCCAAGACCATCCTGTTCAACAGCGGTAAGTCGACGTTCAAGCAGGAAACTTTCCCTGTACTACAGGCGATCACCGAGATCCTTAAGGAATTCCCCGGATCAAGGTTTATGATCGAAGGACACACTGACAGCGACGGTAGCAACGCGCTTAACCAGACGCTTTCTGAAAACAGGGCTGCTGCGGTTCGCAACTACCTGATCGAAAACGGAATCGCTGCCGACAGGTTGCAGTCAGCCGGTTACGGTGAGACCAAGCCGATCGACACGAACAAAACTGCGAAAGGCAAAGCCAACAACCGTCGTGTTGAGGTGAAACTGATCAAAGAGTAAGTTCTACCGAACATAATGGAAAACGCCTCGATTTATCGGGGCATTTTTTTTATTTTTATGCCTCGCCATCCACACATGTCAAACCCTGCCTTCCTTGACGGCCTCGCCGCCCAATTACTGGCCGATTACCCGAACAACCTTCACCAAGTACAGGTCGTGCTTCCCAGCCGGCGCGCCAAGGTCTTTTTGACGCAGGCCCTTCGCAATCGTGCAACCTCCAATATTTTTGCCCCCAGGATTACCAATATTGAAGATTTCGTGCGCGAATTGTCGGGGATGAGGGTGATGGAGCCCGTCGAATTGCTTTTTGAATTCTACCACGTCTATATCTCTTTGCAAAGCGATGCCCAGGGTTTTGACGTATTTTCCAATTGGGCGCAGACCCTGTTGCAGGATTTCAATGAGATTGACCGATACCTGATAGATCCCAAGCATGTCCTCGAATATCTCAAGAACATTGAGGACATCCGGCGCTGGGGCCAGCAGGACGAGCCTGTTGGACTGGCCCGTAATTACGTCGATTTCTGGAAAATGCTGCCCGTGTATTACGATTCGCTCCGCAAGCACCTGGCGGGCATCAAGGCGGGATATCAGGGAATGATCTATCGCGAGGCCGTTGCGGCGTTAGCAAATTACACCCCTTCCAGACAAATTGTGTTTGCGGGCTTCAATGCGCTCAATAAAGCCGAAGAACAGATTTTCAAACACCTTCTCGCGCATCACGGCGCCAAGGCCTATTGGGATGCCGACAAGAGTTTCCTGGGCGACGAGCTCCACGGCGCGGGGCTGTTCCTCAACCGGATCAAAAACAATTGGAGCTATTACCGAAGCCGCGATTTCCAGTGGGTCTTTGACCAGTTTTCGCAACCCAAGGATATCGAGGTCATCGGCACCGCAAAATCGGTGGGTCAGGCGCGGATCGCGGGATCCATAGTACAGGATCTCATTGAGCGGGGTCAGGACCTGAGCAGGACGGCAATTGTCCTGGGCGACGAATCGCTGTTGGTCCCTTTGTTGCACGCCTTGCCGGCGGCGACCGGGCCGCTCAACATCACGATGGGGTTGCCGGGAAAAAATAATCCTGCGCAAATCCTTATCACCAAGATGTTCCGGATGCACACGGCGGCACTGCGCCGCAGCGGCGACGGTTATGTATTCTACCATAAGGATGTTACCGATATCCTGTCGCATCCCCTTGTAAACGCTTATCCGGGCGTACGTAGCGTCCTTTCGCACATCATCCGCAACAATTATTCGTTTATCCCACACGCGACGCTGCTGAATTTTGGAATCGAGCCGGGAAGCGTGCCGGCAATGATCTTTGCACGGTGGGACAATCCATCCGGGATCATCGGTAATCTACTCGATATCGTCCAGGCGATCAGGCAGGGAATTCCCAACGACGAATCCTCGCGCGTCACCCTGGCTTTCCTGCACGCGTCCCATCAGATGCTTAACAAGCTTTCGGCAGGGATTGCGCCTTATGAAAACTTGTTGGACGCCGACCTGCTGCACTCGATGTATAAACAGGCCGCCGACCTCACAGAAGTCTCGTTCGAGGGTGAGCCACTCGCGGGCCTGCAGATCATGGGGATTCTCGAGAGCCGCGTGCTCGATTTTGAAAACGTGATCGTGCTCTCCATGAACGAGGGCAAGCTGCCTGCCGGAAAATCGGGGAATTCCTTTATCCCGAATGACCTTAAGCGCGAGCTTGGGCTTCCCACTTACAAGGAAAAAGATGCGGTCTATACCTACCATTTCTATCACCTGCTCCAGCGGGCATTGCGGGCTTTCCTGATTTACAACAATGACAGCGAGGGATTTGACGGCGGCGAAAAGAGCCGCTTCATCACGCAACTGGAAGTAGAGAAAAAGCCCGCCCACAATCTCTCGGTCAAGACCTACGCCGCCTATGTCCCGCCTGTTGCCTCACGGCCACTCGTGATCGAGAAGACGCCCTTGGTCATGGAGCGGCTTCGGCAAATCGCGGAGGACGGGTTTTCGCCATCGGCATTGACCGCTTACATAAGGAACCCCGTAGATTTTTATTACCGCAAGATCCTGCGCATTCGCGAAGCGGAGGATGTCGAGGAAAACATTGCCGTCAATACCCTCGGAACCATAATTCACGAAACCCTGAAAGCACTTTATGAGCCGTTCGTTGGGGGACTTCTTTCGGTTCCTGGCCTGGAGCGGGCCATCAAGCTTTCAAGCGACGAAGTGCACCGCCAATTCAAGTTGATTTACCGCGAGGGCGAGATCAGGCGCGGACGAAACCTTCTCGCGTTTGAGGTCGCAAAGCGGCACGTGCTCAATTTCTTTAGGATGGAGCTTGAGGATGTGGCGTCAGGCGCCGAAATTTCCATTGTTTCGCTCGAGACAAATTACGGCCGGTTACTGGAGCATCCACAAATTGGTTTCCCCGTGAAGATTGCGGGAAATGTGGACAGGATTGACATCCGCAACGGCCAAACCCGCATCATCGACTATAAAACCGGCAGAGTGGATCCGCGAAACCTCAAATTGAAGGATTGGGACTCCCTGATCCACGTCAAACACGACAAGATCATCCAGGTACTTTCCTATGCTTTCATGTATTGCGGTGATAACAGTACCAACTCGCTCACCGCCGGCATCTGGTCATTCAAGAATATGCGCGCGGGGTATATGCCTTTTGTTCTTGAGGCCGATAAGGCGCAGCACGAGAACATAACACCGGAACTGCTCGCCGATTTTCAGGATGCCATCGCCAAACTCATTGCGGAAATCCTCGATCCCGCGATTCCGTTCGAGGAGAAAGAAGTCAAATTTTCCTGACGAAATCCCTGAGCACGATCAGCAGCTCATCGCGGTTCTCGATCGGGCTCATGTGGCCGTCGGGAAAACTAACCAATATAACTTTGGTGCCTTCGGCCTGCGCGGCGGTCTCGTCAAAGTCCAGTACCGGATCTTTTTGCCCCAGCACCAGGAGGATGGGGTAGGGGCCAAAATGAAGTAGGACTTCACGGTCATTGCGGATTTTCATGCCTTCAAGCGACGCGACGATTCCCTGTAATGGCGTTCGCAACGCTTCGCGCTTGACGTCCTCGATCTCCCGGGAAAGCCGCTCGCGGTTTGCTTCGCTGAAAAGGTTGGCGATGGACATCCTCACAAAAGTCTCGTGGTTCTCCTTTACGGCCTTGATCGCGCGGTCGCGGTTGGCTTTACGTTCCTCGCTGTCCGGCCTGGCGGTGGAATTTACCAGCGCGATCCCGCGAACCATGTCGGGGAACAGTTCGGCGAAAGCAAGCGCGACATAGCCGCCCATCGAGTGGCCCACGAACGTCGCCTTGCGGATCTTAAGCGCCGAAAGTACTTGGTGAACCAAATCGGCATTGTCCTCCATTGCGTGCACGTAACCCACCGGTGGGGTGTCTCCGTGCCCGAGAAGGTCAATGCAGATCACGCGGTAACGGGCCGAAAGCGCACCGGCAAAGGGCGCCCACATGTTTCGGTTTTCAAGGAATCCGTGCAGGAATACGATGGCATTGCCCTTTCCGGCGTCTGAAAAACCAACCGGAACACTTTTGAAATGAATGGTCTTCATCAGCCTTAGCTGTTCATGATGCTTTCAATCTCCTCGATCTGGATGGGGATGTTGCGCATCAGGTTGAAAGGTGCGCCGCTGGGCTGTACCACCACGTTGTCCTCAAGCCTGATCCCAAAACCTTCCTCGGGAACGTAAATTCCCGGTTCCACGGTGAAGACCATGTTGGCCTGCATCGGCTCATGCAAAAGCCCGTAGTCGTGCGTATCGAGCCCGATGTGGTGCGAAGTCCCGTGCATGAAGTATTTCTTGTACGCGGGCCAATCCTTGTTCTCGTTCTGAACGTCTGCCTGGTCCAAGAGGCCGAGGCCCAGCAGTTCCGATGTCATGACCTTGCCCACTTCCACGTGGTACTCCTTCCACAGCGTGCCGGGCGTCAGCATCTTGGTCGCCTCGTCCTTGACCCGAAGCACGGCGTTGTACACCTCTGCCTGGCGGCGCGAGAATTTACCCGAAACGGGGATTGTCCGGGTCATGTCGCTGGAGTAATTGGCGTATTCGGCGGCCACGTCAAGCAGGATCAGGTCTCCTGACATGCATTGCCGGTTGTTCTCGATATAATGCAGCACATTGGCGTTGCTGCCCGATGCGATGATGGGGGTGTAAGCAAATCCTTTCGAGCGGTTACGGACGAATTCGTGGATGAGCTCGGCCTCGATCTCGTATTCCATGACGCCCGGCTTGACAAATTTTAGTAGGCGCTTGAAACCTTTCTGGGTAATGTCGCAGGCCTGCTGGATCAAATCGATTTCCTCCTGCTCCTTCACCGAGCGCAGCCGCTGCAGGATGGGATTGCTCTTGGCCACCTGGTGCGCCGGGTATTTCTCCTTCCACCACTTGATGAATCTGTCCTCGCGGGTCTCGGTCTCCACCGCTGCGCGGTAATGCTCGTTGGTATTGATGTAGAGGGTATCGGCATAGGTCATGAGCTCATAAAGGACTTTGTGGAAATCCTTGAGCCAATGGATGGCCTTGATGCCGCTGACTTCGGTAGCGCGGGCCTTGGTGAGCTTTTCGCCTTCCCAGACCGCGATGTGATCGTTGGTTTCCCGCAGGAACAGCATTTCCCTTTGGCTTTCATAGGGTGCCGACGGAAAGATCACCAGGATGCTCTCTTCCTGGTCAACGCCGCTCAGATAGAAAATATCCCGATGCTGTTGGAATGGCATTGTCGAATCGGCGCTGATGGGGTATATATCGTTGGAATTGAAGACCGCGATGCCGCCCGGCTTCATCTGCGAAGCGAATTTCTGGCGGTTTTTGACGAAGAGATGGCTTGGGATAGGTTGATATTTCATGTGTGGTTATCTTTACGGTCAAATGTAAAACTTTAACGCCACCTGTCAAATGACCAAATCCATTTCTTGCAGATTCCGGAGCGCGCTCCTTGCCTGTTTCGCGATTTCCGTTGCGACGGCGCAGATGCCGGCTTATGTGATCTATTCGGCCGATGGCGAGGTCCGGAGCTTTGAAAAGATGGCCGCATCGGCACTGGAATCGCAGGTCGTGCTCTTTGGCGAACACCACGACGACCCGATTGTCCATTGGTTGCAGCTCCGCCTGGCAAAGGCTTTATCGGAACAGAAAAAACTCACGATCGCCGCCGAGATGCTCGAAACCGATAACCAGGCCGCCGTGGATATGTATCTCGAGGGAAAATATTCGGCCAGGCAACTGGACAGCGCCGCGCGGTTATGGCCCAATTTTAAGACCGATTACAGACCCATCGTGGATTTTGCCAAGTCCAAGCAAATCCGCGTGATGGCCAGCAACGTTCCCAGGCGTTATGCCTCCATGGTTTACAAGGGCGGCTTTGAGGCGCTCAGCGCGCTCCCCGACCAGGAAAAAGCTTTTATGCCCCCGCTCCCCATCGATTATGACCCAAACCTTCCCGGGTACGTGCGGATGATGCGGGAAATGGGCGGGCACGGCGGTGATAACCTCCCAAAAGCACAGGCGCTCAAGGACGCGACGATGGCCTGGTCTATCCTCAAGGCGCTTCCTGCAAACGGCGTGCTGCTTCACCTGAACGGCACTTACCACAGTGACAACTACGAGGGCATCGGCTGGTATCTCAAACGTAAAAATCCGCAACTCAGGATCGTGACAATTGCGACGGTTTCGCAGGCCGATATCGGAAAACTGGAGGAGCAGAACCGCAACCTCGCCGACTATATCATCGCCACCCCGTCGGACATGACACGCACCCATTAAGAACCCTTGATTTTACTGGGCATTTGGCGCCTCCTTAAACACTTTATACTCATTATAAATTACGCTTAAAGATTGCCGGAATTTTCAAATAACAGTACTTTTGTGTGGTTTTTCAACAAATTATGAATACATTATGGCAAAATCCGCTTTACTAAAGTCTTCACTTGCTAAAAAATACTGGATGGCGCTCACGGGCCTGTTCCTGTGCCTGTTTCTCGTGGGGCACCTTGCGGGCAACCTGCAGCTCATTTTTGGCGATGCGCTCCAATTTAACCAGTATGCGCTTTTCATGACTTCAAACCCGGCCGTGAAACTGCTTTCGTACGTCACGTACTTCTCAATTGTCTTTCACGCGGTCGACGGCATTTTGCTCACCATACAAAACCGCAAGGCGCGTCCCATCGCATACGCCTACGAGCGGCAGGAGGCCAATACCGGTTTTGCGTCACGTAACATGGCCGTATTGGGAACGCTGATCCTGGTTTTCATCGTCACGCACATGGTCAACTTTTGGGCAAGGATGCACTTTGACGAGAAGATGCCGCTCCAAACCACCAAAATCCAGGTGCAGCCCAATCTTCCCGCTCAGGATTTTTATGTGACAACTTCAGGTGGCTATATCCCGGTTGGCACAGTGGA
The DNA here is from genome assembly GCA_005792865.1 of Flavobacterium sp. GTDB lineage: Bacteria > Bacteroidota > Bacteroidia > Flavobacteriales > Flavobacteriaceae > Flavobacterium. Next base: position 12,915 of record SXQR01000096.1, read on the forward strand.
CATCCAAAACCGCACGGAATTCTTTGATCCAAATTACAAAGTAAAGGTGGCCGATGGCTACAAGGACCTATACAAGATCACCATCGAATTCTTTAAGGATGAGCAATACGGGTTGATCTTCACGCTTCTCTACGTGGTTTCAATGGCGGTTCTCGCCTTTCACCTCTGGCATGGATTCGCGAGCGCGTTCCAGTCGATGGGGATCAACAACCGCAAGTACAATCCGCTCATCAGGACGTTCAGCAAATGGTTCGCCGTCGTGGTGCCGGTGCTGTTCGCGATCATTCCGCTTTACATTCGATTTTTTCTAAAAGCTTAAATATGGCATTAGATTCAAAAATACCGTCGGGCTCCATATCGGAAAAATGGACCAACCACAAGAACCACATCAACCTGGTGAACCCTGCCAACAAGCGCAACATCGACGTGATCATCGTCGGGACCGGGCTTGCGGGAGGTTCGGCCGCGGCGACGCTGGCAGAACTCGGATATAACGTGAAGGCGTTCTGCTTTCAGGATTCACCACGGCGCGCACACTCGATCG
>SXQR01000097.1 GCA_005792865.1 Flavobacterium sp.
GCCGCCGTGTTTGAGGAAAACCTCGGCGTTTGCGCGGGTCTTGATGCGGAACATCCGGATGATGGAACGCGCGTTCCTGAACCTTTTCTTCTGGAAATCATACTCTTCACGGGTTTGCGGGGCGAAGACATGGCCCATCACGATGAGTTCCTGGTCGTTTGCATATCCGCGGTATAATTTGAGGACGGGCTTCATTAAATTCGTTATATTTGGTAGAGACTCTAATTTACCCAAAAAAATCCGCAATCCCAATCATGGCCTCCAAAAAGACTGTTTTGCTGGTCGTAAACCCCATATCGGGCGGCAAGGACAAGGCTGCCATCATCAAAGCGGCGCAGTCACGTGCCGAAGAACTCGGTTACGACTGGACGGAATATGAAACCGATGGCAAAAACGACATCGATGAAATCAAATCACTTTACAAGAAGCTCAAACCCAACCGGGTCCTCGTGGCCGGTGGCGACGGTACCATCAAGATGACCGCCGAGGCGCTGCAGGAAAACGATGTTGTCATCGGGATCTTGCCGGCAGGTTCGGCCAACGGACTTGCGGTTGACCTGGGATTTCCCACGGGGATCGAGGATTACCTGGATATTGCCTTTGGGGATCATTTTTTGGAAATCGACATGATCCTGATCAACGGCCACCGGAGCCTGCACCTTAGCGATGTGGGCCTCAACGCCGAACTCATCAAGAACTACGAAAAGAGCACCATCCGGGGCAAATTGGGGTATGCGCTGCAGACGGTCAATACCCTTACCGACGAACCCGTGGTCTTCAAGGCATGCGTCGAGGTCAATGGCCAAAAGACCGAAGTCGAGACCAAACTGGTTGTCATTGCCAATTCACAGAAATATGGGACGGGCGTGACCGTGAATCCTGTAGGTTCGATGGACGATGGCAAGTTTGAAATCGTGCTTTTCAGGAATCTCGACCTGATCACGGTAGGCAAGATCATCGCGGGGAACATGCCGCTCGATACGGGCGAGGTGGAAATCATTACCGCATCGCAAGCGATCGTCACCACCGACATCCCGGTGCATTTCCAGGTGGACGGTGAATATTGCGGCGAGATCAGTCGGCTTGATATTGAGATCCTTCCCCGGCAGTTGAAGGTTGCGGCGCCAAATCCTTGAAGGGATGCCGTTCGGTCCAGGGCACGTCAGGTTCGAAATAACCGAATAGCCGATGCATTTGCCGGTTAATGATGTTGTTGCCGTGACGGATCAAACCGTACATAGCCTCCGGCCGCGCTCCCACCGAACTCTTGATCTCCAGTGCCGTGCGCGCGAAAATGATTCTTTTAAAACCATTGTTGACCGAGTACCCGATCATGTCATAGAGCATATTGAGGTACAGCATGCATTCGCGCTGCGCCACCTCGTCGTATCCCAGGAAGTAAGTGTCGATGTCGGTGCCGTTGCGGATGATGGTATTGAAGCCGACCAAGCGGCCCGCGTCAAAATATCCGTAAACCAAAAAATCCTCACCCATCGCCCTTTTCAGTTCATAGAAATGATCCTCATGCAGGTAAAAGGTGTTGAAGGGAGCATTCGCGGCGACGTTGTGGTAAAGCTCGTTTATCCGGTTGCGGAAAAAGCGGATATCGTCCAAATCCAGGCGTCTCTTTTCCAGTTCCGATGACTTTTTACGGGCGCGTTTGTACTGGTCGCGGTACTTTTTGTGAAGCGTCGCAACGTAATCGGCTTCATTGCGCCAAAAGTCCGGAATCGCGAAGACCATGTTCGGTTGGGTCGAAAATTTGAAATAGTCCTTGAAAAGCGGATGATTGAAGGACGACATCGCCTCCTGCCTGAAATCCTTCCAAATCGTCAGATGCGGTTTCTTGCCCATCGACGCCATTCGCTCTGCAATTTGCGACAACGCACGGGCCATTGAAAGGACAATTTCCTGCACATTCTCCCCATTGACAATGGCGAGGGCATTTTGACCCGTGAGCATATTGTTGCCCAAAAGCAATACATTCGAGGCAAAACGCCTGAAAACAATGGTGCGGATCTTGGTCTTGAAGCGGTTGTCGCGCTCGCCGAATGATTTGAGCCGCGACATGTCCAGGAATTGCGAGATGGCAACGGCCACGGGAATTCCACTACGGCGGACCAGGATGTAATGAAGCTTCATGTTGGCGGGCGCCGATGCATGCAGCGCCGATAAATAGGTCCTCGAGAGAAAGATGTTCGCACCTGCCGGCACGTCCCAACATTGGGGGAGGCTGGCAAGGTCATCGAAAATTTCGGGGTGGAGCGTTCCCGCCACTGATTTTTTTTCAAAAGTAAGGTATATTGGGCCAGCCCATATAAAACCAAATCATAAAAAAACCCGCACGATGGCGGGATTTCTTTGTGTCTTTATTTATTAGACCCAGGCACAGATGATGCCGCCCATGATCATGCAGGCGACGATCCAATAGCCGCCGGTTACCAGTGTATAACGCCAGCTCCGGCGCTCATACAAAGCGTTTGTCCCGATGACCGGCAACGCGAAGAACAGCCCGGTCATAAAACCGTGGAGCATCCCGTGCTGGAACGTCCTGTAGGTTGAACCGTAAGCCTTCATGTAATTTTCAAAAATGGCCGGGTCGGCCTCGATGTCCACGGTTGCGCCAAAAGCGCCCCATTGGTGGATGACCAGCGTCTGCAGGATCAGGGAAATCAGGAATGCGTAGAAGAGCGACATCCCAAACATGAGTGCCATGTTGGAACCTTTTCCGTCTTCGGGATTGGTTCCGGACTCGCGCATCCACACCGTCCCGAAAACTTTCGGATGATACCACACAAATCCCACGAACAGCGTTGAAAGGGCGGCGACAATCAGCGGTAATAATTTGAATTCCATTTGTTTTGGTTTTAAAGGTTTATCAAATATAAAAAGATTCCGGCATGA
>SXQR01000098.1 GCA_005792865.1 Flavobacterium sp.
CCACATGGCGGGACGGACCCATAACGGCTTGTCTTCCCTTTCTCGACGGATAAAAAAAGCGACGGCGGCATAAACCGAAACATGGATGGCGTTCAGGTCAAGCGTGACCAGTTCGTGGTAGAAAAAAACATTGGGGTTTCCCGTGAGCACAAACCGCACAACCGCCGACAGCAGCCAGTAAAGCGCAAATACCGCCATCGCCGTCGCAAAGGAACGCAGGATGTGGTTGCGCTCGCGGGAATCGAACAGCGGGGCGAAGACAAAGACCAGCGGGATGAGCAAAAGCGGGATTTCCTTGACGATCGCCTGTGAGGTCGCGCCCTGATCGATGGTCCAAAGCAGCGAGAGTGCCATCAGCAGCCAAAAAGCTATCGGCAATAAAAGCGCAAGGTCAGGTTTGAAGGAGAGCTTTTTGTACTGGAAGAGCGTGGCAGCGGCCAACAACCCAAGCGAGATGCTTCCGGCCGCATATCCAAGCGGGATCGCAACCAATACTAACAATACGAAAAAGCCCAGCGGATGCGGGTTACTTTGCCTGATTTTCGCGATGGCACCGCTCCAGGAGCGCAAGGTATTCGCCATTGATCTTTTCCCAGTTGAAATCGTTCACGATCGCACTGTAATTGGCGGCGACCTTTGGCAAGTTATCACTTTTTTTGACAGATGACAGCAGGTTTTTCACATCGGCAGGACCAGAAAAATAAAACGCATTTTCACCCAGGATGCCCTTGTTGAAATCGTTGTCATGCGCCGCGACAAGCGCCTGCGAACCCATGGCCTCCAACAGCGAAGGGTTGGTTCCGCCCACCGAATGCCCGTGGAAATACAGGTTGGAGTAATACCGCAGGCTATTAAGATGTTCGAGGTTGTACAGAGGACCGATGAATCGGATGTGGGCATGCGCCTTGTATTTCGAGGTCAGGTAATCGCCGTATTTGGTCGTGTGTTTCCCGATAACGAGGATCGTCCTTTTCTCCGGGCTTGCCGCCACGCCTTCGAGGACCATGTCCAGGTTATTCTCGGGCTCGAAACGCGCCATGATCATGTCGTAGGCATACTGCGTGACATTGTATTTCCCAAGGATTTCGGCATCCGGATCGTTGAATGGATGCGCGCCGTAGGCAATGTAGGTCGAGTCCTTGCCGTACCGCTTTTTGAGGAACTTTTGGATGCCCAATGAGTCGGAGACAAGGCAATCGCTGCTCATCGCTGCAAGCCTTTCGGCAAACCGGAGGAACTGGCGCACCGGCCGGGAATACTTGGTGCGCTTCCACTCCAGGCCGTCCATGTTGGTGACGATATAGGATTTCTTCGGAAGCAGGAAAAACCAGATCGAATTGCTCGTGTAACCCAGTTGCAGGATGACGTCGAACCGGCGTTTGCGCGAGTCCATGATGCAATTGAAATCATAGATGAATTGCCCGAATGTCCCCATTTTGTGCTCGGGGTCGTTGCAATGGATGATGTTTACGCCGTGAAAAGTCTTTTCCTGGTACGGATGGTCGTGTGAGTTGTAAACATAGACCTCGTGGCCCTTTTGTGCAAGGTACACTGAAAAGAATTCGGCGAACTGCTCAAAACCGCCGTAATGGTTGGGGACGCCGCGGGTGCCGAGGATGGCAATCTTCATAGTCAAGTCTAATGGCGGCAAAAATAACTTTTTTGCTCAAACCTGACGCGCCGATTCAGTGATTTCCTCAAATACCGTCTCGAATTGATCGACGTGGTTGCGAAGCGAAAAAACGGTGGACGCGCGTTCCTTGCCAAGTGCGCCAAAACGGGAGCGCAACTGCGAATCGTCCAGCAATTTTCGCAGTGCCGACGCAAGCGCCTCGTCATTTCCCGGTTCGAAAAGAAACCCTGTTTGTCCATCCAGCACGATCTCGGTCAAACCTCCGTGATTGGCAGCGACGACTGGTTTGCCGGCCAGCATCGCTTCGATAGCCACCATGCCGAAAGGTTCGGGTTCGGTGGAAGGTACGACCGCAATGTCCAGCGCATCCCAAAATTTCCAGATGTCCTGGCGGAATGGGATTATGGTCACGCGATCGGCAAGCCCAAACTTTCCGATATTCTGCTTTAGTTCATCCACAAAAAATTCCTGGTTGGGAGGCGCGGATCCCAGATAAACCAGTTTTGCTTCGGGATAATCGTTGGCAATCTTCGCAAATGCGCGAAGCAAAAGCTGCTGGCCCTTCCAACTGTTGATGCGGCCCACAAGCCCAATTACGGGCTGCTTATAGGCGTTGAAAAATTCCCTTCGGACAGCGGCGATTTCTTCAGGGGTGTGCATCGGTTTTTCGGCCGGATCGAGGCCGTTCCAGATAAATGCCGATTTTTTCGCGATCACAGGTTCGCCATCTGCCCAAAAATTCATCGTCTCGCGCGAATCGTAAATGACCTTGTCGTTAGCTTTTCGGGACAGTAAAAACTTGAAGCCCTTGTTGAAAAGCGCGGGCCTGGCGATGATTTCCTGCACGTGCCAAAGATGGCGGATCTTTCTTTTTGATGCCCAGATAAACCCAATCAGTGCCGCCAGCGTATGCGAATAGACAAGGCTGAAATTATGCTCTCGGTGAAGCGCGTCCAGCATGTCCATGCCTTTTTTGTATTCGCCGGCAAACTTCGCGAGGTTCCCGGGCGTAAACATTTTTCGGTAAAGTTTGAGCACCGGCGCAATCACCACCTTGATCCCGTTCTTTTCAAATTCAACCTTGAGCGGCCCCTCGAAAGGCAGCATGACAACGGGGAAATATTTGGTCTTGTCCATCTGTGAGATGAACATCAGGATGGTCTTGTCTGAACCGTACAATTCTGCCGACTGGTGTATAAACAATATGCTTTTCATGCGTGGAGCTTATTTAGCCGTTCGCGGTAGGCAAAGAGAAAGCCCACGAGAAGGGTTTTGGTGTCAAAAAGGTTGTAGAAACCGAGGAATACCCAGTTTGATATGATCAGGAAGAAACCCGTGCCGTAAAGGAGCAGGTTGATTTCGGACACGACCGGATCTCTTGAAATCCTTTTTTTCCAAAAGAAGGCAATGGTCAAAAAGTACACGAACAGCCCCAAAAGCCCCGATTTTAGGAAGACCGTCATAAATCCGTTGTGCAGAAAGGGAATGTACCGCATCATGCTGGTTTGCAGCCACACCTCGCGCTTCAGGTCGATTTTGGAGCCGAGGCCCTCACCAAAAATTACGGCCGCCGTTCCCTTGTTTGATACCTGACGGATGGTCAGGATATTTTCATAGGACCGGTAATTGTCGTTGAAATCCACCCAATCCTCAGCGTTGACCTTGCTCTTGAATGGCTCCATGGGCGCGACCTTGATCTTGTAGAAAAAGGCCTCCAGCCCCTTTGCGCCCCTCCTTGGGTTTGAATTGTAAATAATGGTATAGCCGATGACCGAGAGGGCCACTACACTGGCCATCACCGCAAGCGATCTCGTTGTAAGGCGCAGGTAGCCCTTCATGGCCAGGTACAGGATGATGAACTGGATGAAATTGGTCCTGGCCAGATACAGGAAAGCCGATACGCCAATGAGTATCAAAAGCAGTTTTGCCCGCTTTTGTGAAATGTCAATATTGAAACGCTCACGAAAGATCAGCAGGATCAGGGCATAAATTTCGTAATCACTGAAGTATCCCCCAAATTGCCTGAGATCATTAATGTTGCGGACATTAAGGAAAATGAAGGCGTGCATGATGACCAGCAAGTGCGCTACTGCAATGAAACCGCCAACATTTACCAGTGTGTTCATCGGGTTTCGCAGATGCGGCTTGCACAGTTGGTACCCTGCCCACAGGCCCAGTATGGGCTTGAGGAGATAGGTGATGTCCTTGACAAAATCGTAGGTCTTGACATCGGCCTGCTTGAAGATGCCCACAAGAGTCGCGATGAGCAGGATCAGGGCGAAATACCCCACATAACCCAGAAAGGTAAAGGAGTATTTTCGGCGAAGTGTCATCAGGATGGCAAATGACCACAATGCAAAAGTTGCCTCGTAATAGTTGATGTACGGAAGCCCGACGCACAGCGCAAAAAGAACGGTATACCAGGTTTCTTTCCTGCTTTGGGCCTCTGCCATTAGCCGATGGTTTTAAGGATTCGGGCCGGAACACCGCCAATGACCGAGTGATCGGGAAAACTTCCGTTGACTACGGCACCGGCGGCGACCACGCAGTGGTTTCCCACCTCGCATCCGTCCAAGAAGGTCACCTTGGCGCCAACCCAAACGTTGTTTCCGATCTTTATCCCCCGATTGGTTACGCCTTGCTCACGGATAAGCCTTGAGGAGTCGGCAAAATTGTGATTTTCAGAATGAAAGCTCACATACGACCCCATGATGACATCGTTCCCGATCTCAATCCCGCCCGGCGCGCCAAAGTGCGTAAAATCCCCCACGGCCGAATGGTTACCCATTTTGAGTCCTTTGCCAAAAGTGGCCAGGTGGCTGGTCGAAAGCAAATTGGAATACGCACCGATCTTGACGCAATCGCCCAGGACGATCTTTTCGCTCGCATAGCCATCAAGCCTGGTGTGGTGTTCAATGGTAACGTTCCTCCCAAAAGAAATGTTGCTGCGGTTGAGTAACTGGCAGGATGAACCCAAATAGACCTTTTGGCCGGTGCGCAATATCCCGCGCACAAGCATGACAATCCTGGTAAAGATGGTGCGGTAGAGCAGGCTGGTGGGTATCCGTGGGTCAATCGTATAGGTTTTCCCCGATTTATGCAATAATTTTTGGATCAGCGCTCTTGTCATAGGTATCCGGACTCAACGGGCCAAAAATACCTATTTACTTCGACCATTCCAATAATTTGTCCCTAATGGCCAAATAGAACAAGGCTACAGTGAGGGCTTCGGCCAGGATGATGGCATAGATGACACCGGAGACGCCGCGCAAGGGCAGCATCCAGAAAATCAAGGCGAGGTTGCAAAGCACGACCCACATCGTGATCCGTGTGTAGCGCATTTCGCGGCCGGCGCCAAGCACGAGTTGTTTGAGGGGTACCGAAATTCCCATGAGAAGCGGGATGATGACAGCTGTTCGCAGAAGTTGTGAAATCGTGACTGCATGGGACGGATCAAAATAGGAAACCACGTCATGGGAAAAAAGCCAGATTCCCGACATCGACAGCAAAAGAAATGCGAGGTTGGCCCCGTTTGAGGCAAGCCAATACTTTATTCCCCTTGCGGGATTTTGATCAAGCAAATAGCAAACGCGGGTGAATGCAAAATTGAAAAACAGCAGGATGTAGGTCTTGAAGACCACGATGACCTGATCCACCACGCGATACTGGCCGGCCATGACGTCACTGCCAAGCAATCCAATGATCACGATGGGCGAATACATTTGTGCCGAAAGGAATACCTGCGAATAGAAAATGGGAAAGCCGTCGGTGAAATATCGCTTGATGTCGGCCTTTGCCACGCCTCGAAAGGAAAACGAATACTGTCTCACGATAGCTAAAAAACTCATTGAGTATGCCATGAGCATCCCGCTGCCCCAAATCAGGTTAGGCCAGATATAGTCTTCGGGTTCCGATATAAAAATAAAAACACCGCCCAGGTAAATGAATTTTGAAACGACATTGGCAAAAGTGATCTGCGTAAAATTCTCGACCCCCTGAAGAAACCAGGAAGGATTGACCAACTGTCCCGCCAGAACGGACAGGCTTAGGACAAAAAGAGTGGATTCCGACCTGAAAAACGGGACAATCAAAAAAAGAACGGTTGCAACGGCGGAGACAATTAAGAACAATGCGAGCCTCGCGGCATACGCAACCGCAAAAACCCTTTCGAGCGCCTGCCTGTCATGCCGTGCGATCGAGACATTCTTCACCCCGACGATATCGGAACCGTAATCGACAAAAACGATGAGGAAAAACATCAGCGCCATCGCGAGCGAAGCTTTTCCATAGCCGGTGATTCCGCACACTGAGATCAGGTAGGGCGCCACGATGAGCGGCGTCACGAGATTGAAGAACTGCCCGATCCCGTAAACCCCGAAATTTCGGAGTTGGGCATTGCTTTTAAGGAAGAGGAGTCCGCGTTTGATCATGGATGGCTAAGATGCAAAAAAAGCCGCAATCTGGAAGATGCGGCTTTGTAATGGTTATCCACTGGAAGAATTCAAGGTCTTAATTCTGGCCTATGGTAATGTTTTTTACTGCATTGTTCAGCTCAAGGCTCG
>SXQR01000099.1 GCA_005792865.1 Flavobacterium sp.
ACAAAAAGAGCGTCGACTACCTTAATTTTTGCCTGCTTCGATGTACGCATTTGCTGGGAACGACGTATGATTTCAGGAATCGCGACCTGGTCCCAAAGGATGTGCCGCTGATCATCGTCGCCAACCACCAGAGCCTTTACGACATTATCGCGATTATTTGGTTCATGCGGCGGTGGCACCCCAAATTCGTGAGCAAGAAGGAGTTGGGCAAAGGGATTCCGAGCGTTTCGTACAATCTGCGGCACGGCGGTTCCGTTTTGATTGACAGGAAAGACCCCAAACAGGCGATCCCGGTCATCAGGTCGTTGTCCGAATACATCGAGGCCCACGGGAGATCGGCCGTCATTTTTCCCGAAGGCACGCGCAGCAAGACCGGAAAACCAAGGGAGTTTGCGCAAAGCGGACTCAAGATACTTTGCAAATACGCACCGTCGGCCTATGTGGTCCCGGTCACGATCAATAATTCGTGGAAAATGGTCCGTTACGGATTTTTCCCGCTCGGGCTGGGCAACCGGCTCGAATTTACCATACATGAGCCCATGGCCGTTTCGCAGATGCCTTTTGACGAGATTTTCAAGAGGACCGAACAAGCCATCGTCGGCCACATAAAATAGCAGCGATGTCACAGCACAACATAAGACTTGAAGTCATGCAGTTCCTCGAGAAGAATATCGAGGATTTTGTCGATGAATACCTGATCCCGGTGGAAACTATCTGGCAGCCCACCGATTTCCTGCCCGACAGCCAATCGGAAGGATTCTACGACGAGGTCAGGGAACTGCGCGAGTTGGCCAAGGAACTGCCTTATGATTTCTGGATCGTCCTGATCGGCGATACCGTTACCGAAGAGGCGCTTCCCACCTATGAGTCGTGGCTCATGGATGTGGATGGCGTGGGACAGGTCGAGAACAACGGATGGTCCAAATGGGTGCGCAACTGGACTGCCGAGGAGAACCGCCACGGCGACCTACTCAACAAGTATCTTTATCTTTCTGGCCGCGTCAACATGCGCGAGGTTGAGATCACCACGCAGCACCTTCTGGCCGACGGATTCGACATCGGTACCGGCCGCGATCCCTACAAGAATTTCGTTTACACAAGCTTCCAGGAACTCGCCACCTATATCTCGCACAACCGCGTGTCACAGCTGGCGCGCAATTACGGTGAAAAAAAACTCTCGAAAATGTGCCGCATGATCGCCGGCGACGAAATGCGCCACCACCACGCCTACAGTGAATTCGTGCACCGCATTTTCCAGGTGGATCCCAGCGAGATGATGCTCGCCTTTCAATACATGATGAAGCGCAAGATTGTCATGCCAGCGCAATTTTTGCGGCAATCGGGCGAGAAGATATCGGCGGCGTTTGAACATTTCTCCGACAGCGCCCAGCGCATCGGGGTCTATACGGCACAGGATTATGTCGATATCATGCAGAAACTCATCACGCGTTGGGAAATCGAGAAAATTTCCAACCTGACCGATGAAGCAGAGAAAGCCCGCGACTTTTTGATGAAGCTTCCGTCACGGATGGCCAAGATCAGCGAACGCCTCATCATCCCCGAGGAATCTCACATCTTCAAGTGGGTCGAGCCCGCATCGGTTAAATGATGGACATCATTGCCGGGACCGAAAATTTCGTTCGGGAAAAACTTGCCGGTGCCGAAGCCGGCCACGATTGGTTCCACACCGACCGCGTGCGCAAGAATGCCCTCCTGATTGCCCAAACCGAAAACTGTGACAGATTAGTGGTTGAACTTTCGGCGCTCCTGCACGATATCGCCGACAGCAAGTTCACCGGTGGCGACGAAAGCGTGGGGCCAAGGCTGGCGCGCGGGTGTTTGGAGCGCCATTCCGTAGCCGAGGACATTGTTGGTCATGTCATCGCGATCATCGAAAACATATCATTTAAAGGGGGCAATTTCAATCGCACATTTTCCTCGCCTGAACTCAACATCGTCCAGGACGCCGACCGTCTCGATGCCATTGGGGCCATCGGGATTGCCCGTGCCTTTCATTACGGCGGGTTCAAGAACAGGTTGCTCTTTGACCCGTCGGTACCGCCGCAGCTGGACATGGACCGCGAGCAGTATAAGAATTCATCGGCACCCACGCTCAACCATTTCTATGAAAAGCTCTTCCTTTTGCGAGACCGCATGAACACGGATACGGGCAAGCGCCTTGCAGAAGATCGTCATCGATTTCTCGAGGCCTTCGTCGCGCAGTTCCTGGCCGAATGGAACGGGGAGAAATAATTTCGGCGAAAAAAAACCCGCACATGGCGGGCTGGACTATTTACCGGTAAAGTCTGGTTTTCTTTTCTCCAGGAATGCCGTGGTTCCTTCCTTAAAATCTTCCGTTCCGAAACAGTACCCAAAAGCCGTGATCTCGGTCTTGAAGCCGTCCGATCCGCGGAACCCGGCGTTGACCGCCTTGATGGCGCGCCCGATCGCCGTGGGTGAATTGCGCAAGATCTTCTGCGCGATCCCTCGTGCAAAATCCATGAGTTCGGGTTGTGGCACGACATGATTCACAAGGCCGGCCGAAGCCGCTTCCTCCGCACCCATCATGCCCGCGGTCATGATCATCTCCATTGCGCGGCCTTTGCCGATGAGTTGCGGAAGGCGCTGCGTCCCGCCGTAACCCGGGATCACGCCCAGGGAGACTTCGGGCAAGCCCATCTTTGCATTTTCTGACGCCACCCTGAAATGGCAGGACATGGCGAGCTCGAGCCCGCCACCGAGCGCAAATCCATTGATGGCGGCGATGACCGGCGTACGTAGGTTTTCTACAAAATCAAACAGGAGTTCCTGTCCTTCGGCGGCAAGCTGTGCGCCCTCTTCCACTGAGAAATCGGCAAATTCGGCAATGTCGGCACCGGCCACGAAAGCTTTTTCACCACTTCCCGTGAGGATGATGGCACGAACGTCGGCATCCTTTTCGAGTTCGCGGAAAGCCGAGTTGAGCTCTCGGATGGTGGCCTTGTTAAGAGCGTTAAGTTTTTCCGGGCGGTTGATGCGAACGGTGGCGATCTTATCCTGGATTTCCAGCAGGATGTTCTGGTATGTCATGGTTTCCATTTTAGCTGTTGATGATGGGAAGCGAAACGGTGAACGTGGTCCCCTTTCCCGGTTGGCTTTCAAAAGTAATTGTTCCTTTATAATTTTCTATGATATTTTTTATGATGCCCAGGCCAAGGCCCATGCCGCTGCTCTTGGTGGTGAACTTGGGCTCGAAGATATGCGAGGCATTCGCGGGATCGATCCCGGTGCCGTTGTCCACCACCTCGATAAGTACGTTTTCGCTCTCGCGGCGGATTGAGACCACTACCGATTTTTGGGACTGGTCCGGCGGAATGGCCTGTATCGCGTTCTTGACCAGGTTTGTAATGATGCGGATGAGTTGCGTGCGGTCCATCTTGGAAACGATTTCCTTCTCGGCGCTTTCAAAACGGATGAAATCTTCATTGAAGATATCCAGCGCAAGGTCAACCACATTCACCACGTTGAGGTTCTCGTTTTGCTGGGCCGGCATCGACGCGAAGTTGGAGAAAGCCGACGCCACCGCGCTCATCGTGTCGATCTGCTGGATCAACGTGCTGGAAAAATCGTTGAGTTTTTGCCTGAGGTCCGGGTCATCGGGATTGAATTTGCGCTGAAAACTCTGCACGGTGAGGCGCATCGGCGTGAGCGGATTCTTGATTTCATGCGCCACCTGTTTGGCCATTTCGCGCCAGGCCTCCTCACGCTCGCTTTGGGCCAGTTTCACCGCGCTTTCCTCGAGCTGGTCCACCATCTGATTGTAGGCGCTGATGAGCAAATTGATTTCCTTGCTGTTGGCGCGCAACACGATTTTTTCATTTTTCTGCGTCAGGCTCGTCTCGTTGATTTTGTCGGAAATCGTCTTGAGCGACTGTGTGATATAGGTCGACAGGAAATAGGCCAGCGCAAACGCGATCACCAGCATGAAGGTATAGACTTGGCCCAGGCGGATGAGGAAGTTCTGCAATTCGGTTTCGTAAAACCCGTCGTCCTCCACGTACGGCAGGTTCAAAATGCCCAACGGCTTGAACTTGTCGTCCTTGATCTGGCTAAACGACGAGCGGTTTTTCTTGCCGTCAATGCTGCGAATGTCAACGTAGCGTTTTTCAATCGAACTCTGTACCAGTTTGAGCACGTACGGCGGAATGGGCGGCGCCACGGTGTCAATGGAAAACGACGCCTTTGACGATTTGAGCAGTTTGCCGTCGAGCCCGTAGATATTGATCTCCAGATTGTGGATATCGGCGAGTTCATAGATGCGGTCCTTGAATATCAGGGGCAGGTTTTCTTCGGTGAGCGGATAGGTCGTCGTGCTCAGGATGTAATTGATGTGCTCCTTTATCGCGTTCTCCTTGTTCTCAAGGCGTTCCTGGTGGTAGTCCTTGGCCTCATTGCGGAACTGGATGATGGAAATTGATGCGAGCAGTACCGATGCGATCAGGATCAGCACGATCATGGACAGGAAAATCCTGATCCGCAGCGACAGCATCGATATGTCAAAATTTCCGCGCCTCATGTGCGGTTGCGCTCCCGGATGGCCTTGTATAATTTAAATCCGGCCATGATCAGCAATGAAAACGCGACGATGCCCACAACGCCGTAGATCCAGTTTACCGCATTCTTGAGCACCACAAGGAAAACGACGGCAAATAAAATGACGGTAGAGCCCTCGTTCCAAAGCCTCATGCCGTTGGAAGAATATTTTATGTTTCCGCGCTGCAGGTTTTTGAAAATGACGTGGCAGCGGACCTGGTAGAGGTAAAGCAAAAAGACGAAGGTGAGCTTCACATGCATCCACGGCTGTGAGAGCCAGATGCGCCCCACCTCGGTGAAAAGAAGCATCCAGAACGCGAAGATGCTCGTGATGATCGCCGATGGCCACGTGATGATGTACCACAATCGGTAGGACATGATCTTGTACTGTTCCGACAGGATTTCCCTTGCAGGCGACGGTTTCGCATCGGCCTCGATCTGGTAAACAAACAAACGGACGATATAGAACAGCCCCGCAAACCACGTCACGACGAAGATCAGGTGCAGCGATTTCAGGTAATTGTAGATTTCCATCAGCGTTTTTTGAGGGTCGTCCTGAACGCTTTCGCCAAAAAGCCCGCCGTCACCGCAGTAGCGAGCACATCCGCGATCGGGAAGGAGACCCATATCCCAAAAATACCAAAATATTCCGGCAAAAGCAGGATAAGGGGAATCAGGAAGAACCCTTGTTTGGTGAGTGTCAGCATCAGCGCACGCTTTGCCTGTCCAGATGCCTGGAAATACGCCGCGCCAATGAGCTGCAGCGCAATAACCGGTGAGGCGGCGAAAACCCATCGGAGTGCATTGGGCGCATCGCGAAGGACGGCCGGGTCGCTGGAAAAGATGCTGACGATCTCATTGGCGAAGACCAGGATCAGGATATAGATGGCAATCGCCAAACCGCCGGCGTACTTGATGGAAACCAAGACCGATTCGCGCACCCTGCCGTATTTTTTAGCTCCAAAATTGAAACCCGCGACAGGTTGGAAACCCTCGGTGATCCCATTGACGGGAAACAGCGCGAACATCAACATGCGGGAGATGATACCGTAAACCGTGACGGCATGCTCGCCTCCGTGAGCGAAAAGCGAGTTGTTCAACAGCGCCGAGAGCACCGTGATGACGCTCTGCCTGGCAAACGTGGTAAAGCTCAGTGCCGATATCTCGCGCGTGAGTTTCCATTGAGGCGTAAAATCCTTGAGATTGGGCCTTAGCTCGCTGCGGAAGAAATGGATGGCGACAAATAGGAACGATGCCGACATGGAAACCGCCGTCGCCAAACCTGCCCCGAAGATGCCCCAGCCAAAAACCTGGATGAACAGGAAGTCGCAGGCGATGTTGCCTATCGAGGCGATCATCAACGCGGTCATTGCGATCCGGGGCTTTCCCTCGGCGCGGATCACCGAATTGGCCATCGAGGCCAGCGCCTGCAAGGGGACCACGGCGATGACCGGGTAAAGGTATTCTAGTGCCGGGGCCGAGATATTGCCCTTCGCGCCAAAAAGTTGCAGTGCCTGGGTGGGAAAAAGGAGGATTGCGCCGCAAAAAAGCACGGTCAGCGCTGCCGTGAGCATGATTTGGTGTGCAAAGGCTGCCCGCGCTTTGTTATGATGGCCGGCACCGAGCGCCCTTGATACAACCGAACTTCCGCCGATCCCGATCGAAAACCCGATGGACGCGACAAAAAACACGAGTGGCGTCACCACGGCCAGCGCGGCGATCGCGATCGGACCTACCCATTGGCCCACCAGGATGGTGTCCACCACGAGGTTGGACGTCATGAACAGGATGCCCACCGATGCAGGAACAGCCTGTTTCCGTAGCAATTTACCTATTCGCTCTGTCCCCAGGCCTACATCCTCGGGCTTCATCTATACTCGAGGCTTTGCCCAATCGTTTATCCAGTTGGCAACGGTCTGAGACCATTCGTCGCTGTCGTTGAGGCACGGGATTGCCAGGAATTCCTCGCCGCCGTGTTCCTTAAACTGGTGATTGGCTTCCATTGCGATTTCTTCAAGCGTCTCCAGGCAATCTGCGACAAATGCGGGTGTGACTACCGCGAGTTTTTTTATTCCTTTTTCGGGCATCTTGTTGATCTCGACGTCTGTATAAGGTTCGAGCCACTTGTCGCCCACGAGCCTTGACTGGAAGGTTTCGCTGTATTTCCCGCGCGGGATGCCCAACAGTTCTACCACTTGTCGCGTCGTCTCGAAACACTGGTGGCGGTAGCAGAATTCATGGGCCGGCGAAGGTGTCACGCAGCACTGGTTGTCAATCCGGCAATGGGATTTTGTGACGTCGGTCTTGCGGATGTGGCGCTCGGGAATTCCGTGGTAGGAAAACAGCAGGTGGTCGTAGTCGAATCCCTCGAGATGCTTTTTGATGGAATCCGCGAGGTTCTTGATGTAATCGGGCTTGTTGTAAAAAGCCGGTACCGAGGTGAATTTCATGTCTGGAAAATGCTTCTTCCGAAGCTCCTCTGCCAAGACCAGTATCGTCACCGTCGAGGCCATGGCGTGCTGGGGATACAAAGGGAAAAGCAGGACATCGCGCACCCCCTGGTCATACAGTTCCTGAAGACCGTTCAGGATGGAGGGCTGTCCGTAGCGCATCGCGAGCGAAACCGGTACCTCAACCCGCGGCTTTACCTTTTCGTGCATGCGTTTTGAAATGACGATCAGAGGGGAGCCTTCTTCCCACCAGATTTTTTTGTAGGCCGCGCCCGATTTTGCCGGCCGTTTGCGCAGGATGATGCCCCGGACCAGGAGCGCGCGCAAGAGGAACGGCACGTCGATCACGTATCGGTCCATCAAAAATTCATCGAGATACGGTTTTACATCTTTGGGATCCGGGCTTTGGGGCGACCCAAGGTTTACGAGGAGAACTCCTTTCATGGTGACTGTTGGTGGTTGTTGGTTGATGGTTGTCGGCAAAAACGGACGACTATAAACTTACGTATTTGCGGTAACCGACATCAGATATTTTTTAGGGGTCGTGGCAAACTTTTTCCGGAAGGCGGCAATGAAATGGCTGCCCGTGGAATAGCCGATGCGCAGGCCCACCTCGTTGACATTATAAGAGCCGGAATCGAGCAGTTTGCGCGCATACTCCATTTTATAGTCAAAAAGAAATCCGTAGACCGTGTCGCCATAGATCTGCTTGAAGCCCATCTTGAGTTTTTTGAGGGTCAGCCCCACCTGGTCGGCGAGTTCCTGCAGCCCGGGCGGTTCGGCCATGTTGGCAATGATGATCTCCTTGGCCTTGCGAATCTTGGTCACGTTCTCCTCATCGACCAGGAACGGGCAGTGTTCGCCCGCCGGGTCTTCTGACCGGTTGAAATACAAACTCAGCAGTTCATAACCTTTCCCCCTGAAATAGAGTGGGCGGATGGACGGGCTGAGGTTGTAATGGAAAAGTTGGCTCAAGGCGATGGCCATTGACGGCGAAATGTTGTCTTCCTTATAATATTTCTTGTCGCGGTTTTCCTCGCTCAGGAAAGTGATGTAACCAGCCTCTGCGGTGAACAAAGCGTGGAATTTGGTGATGGATATCGTTACCGAAATCACCCAGGAATGTGGCGCGAGCTCGAGTTTGATGGGAAGTTCGCGTTGCGGATTGTAGAGCAGCAGCGATTTCTCCTCCCGAAGCTCAAGTGCATAATTTCCCTGGTTGAAGATAAATTTCGCCCGCCCTTTCAGCCCAAAGTGGAACTGGATCAACCCACTTTTCACCTCGTGCGTGGCGTGAAAGATCTCGTCCGATTCATTTTCGAACCGGAGCATCGTGAAATCGTCCTCAATTTTTATCACCTCTTTAGAACCCATAGCGACATTTTTACGTAACTGCAAAGTGCGGAAGGCCACCGTTGTTATTTAGAATAACTCTAAATAGACTTCGCGCAAAGGCTTACTATCATTGCAAAAGTACTGGAAATAGGACCAAGAGTGCCGCCCTTGGATCGAAAATTCGCATAGCGTTATAAATTGTCCTTCCAGCGTTGTTTTTAAAATATGGTTCACAATAAGTTTGCTAAACTTTTCAAAGAGTATGGAACATCTTAATGCCGCGCGACACAATTCATTCTACGCCGTGGGCCTCAGCTACAAAAAGGCCGATGCCGCGATTCGGGGTAAATTCAGTCTTGATGCTGCGGCGAAGACCCGTTTGCTGGCACAGGCGCGCGCGGAAGGCATCGACAGCCTCATCGTCACCTCCACGTGCAACCGTACGGAGATATACGGATTTTCTCAACATCCGTTTCAATTGATCAAACTTTTATGCGATAACAGCGAGGGCACCGTCGAGGATTTTCAGCAGGTTGCCTACGTCCACAAGAACCAGGAAGCGGTCAACCACATGTTCCGTGTGGGCACCGGGCTGGACAGCCAGATCTTGGGGGATTTTGAGATCATCAGCCAGATCAAGAACAGTTTCATCGAAAGCAAGGCCGCCGGTCTGGCAAACGCATTTCTCGAAAGATTGGTGAACTGCGTGATCCAGGCTAGCAAGAAAATCAAGAACGAGACCGGAATTTCCAGCGGGGCGACTTCGGTTTCTTTTGCATCGGTACAATATATCTTAAAGAATGTTCCCGATATCGGCAACAAGAACATCCTGCTTTTCGGGACCGGCAAGATTGGTCGCAACACGTGCGAAAACCTGGTCAAGCATACCCGAAATGAACATATCACGCTGATCAACAGGACGAAGGACAAGGCCGAAAAAATTGCCGGAAAGTTCAACCTGCTCGTTCGCGACTACGCCGACCTGCCGCTTGAAATCCGCAAGGCCGACGTATTGGTCGTGGCCACCGGAGCGCTCAACCCCACCGTGGACGCCGCGATCCTGAACCTCAAGAAACCGCTTTTGATCCTGGACCTTTCGATTCCCAAAAACGTTTCGGACGATGTTCGCAATATCACGGGTGTCACGCTTGTCCACCTTGACGCACTTTCACAGATGACCGATGAGACGCTGGAAAACCGGCGCAGGCACATCCCCGCCGCCGAAGCGATCATCGCAGAGATCAAGGCCGAATTCATGACCTGGACACAGGCGCGCAAATTCGCCCCGACGATCAATGCACTCAAGGAAAAACTTAACCATATCAAGGCCGCCGAACTCAATTTCCAACGCAAGAAGTTCTCAAACTTTGACGAGCAGCAGGCCGAGGTCATCAGCGACCGCATCATCCAAAAGATCACGACGCACTTTGCCAACCACCTGAAAAAGGAGAACACCATGGTTGACGAGAGCATTGAGTGGATCGAGAAAATATTTCAAATCGAAGCAAAAAACCCCGTTCGTTAACGGGGTTTACCTTATTATGCCAAAGACCATTCGCATTGGAACGCGGGACAGCGAGCTCGCATTGTGGCAAGCGCGCACCGTTGAAGAGGCGTTGCGCGGGTTTGGGTACAAAACCCAACTTGTCCCTATCAAGTCGGCGGGCGATGTCATCCTCGACAAGCCATTGTACGAGTTTGGCATTACCGGAATTTTCACCAAGGCCCTTGACGTGGCGATGATTTCCGGACAGATAGACATTGCGGTGCACTCCATGAAGGATGTCCCCACGGCGCTGCCCCACGGCATTGTCCAGGCCGCGGTGCTCAAGCGGGAGAATCCGCTCGACATCCTGGTTCACAAGGAGCACCTGGATTTTACGCAACCGAGTACCGTCGCTACCGGCAGCCTGAGGCGGCAGGCGCAATGGCTCCACCGTTACCCGCATCACCAGACCGTGGACCTTCGGGGCAATGTGAACACGCGGCTCCAGAAACTTGCCGAAAGTGACTGGACCGGCGCTATTTTCGCGACCGCGGGACTCGACAGGCTGGGCATCAAACCAGATAAATACCTTCCGCTGGACTGGATGATTCCGGCTCCTGCACAGGGCGCCATGATGGTAGTGGCCACGGCCGGCGACGATTTTAGCCGCGAGGCCACCGCCAGGCTCAATCATTTTGAGACCGAGGTCTGTACGTGGATCGAACGCCAGTTCTTGCGGACACTTGAAGGAGGCTGCACGGCCCCTATTGGCGCTTTGGCACGGTTTGAAGGCAGTGAGATCAGGTTTGACGGCGCGCTCTTTTCGCTCGACGGGAAAGAGAAGATTTTAGTGGAAAAGACGGCACCGGCGACGCATTACAAAACTTTTGGCCAGGAGTGCGCGCACGAGGTGCTTGCGGCGGGAGGCGAGGCTCTCATGAAAAGTATCCGCGAGGGTTTGAACAAAGACCAATAATCGGATGAAACAGGACACCATAGTCAAATTTCTGCTGCGGTTTTTCGATTTTTTCGTGCTCAGCTACCTTGTTTTTGACCTTGGTTACAGCATTCAGGAGGACCTTCGCGCCCCAAAACTCATCGGGTTGGTTGCCATCACCCTTGCCCTGCTGATCTTCAATATCATCAAAACCCAGCTGTATCCGCCGGGCGCCAAACAACGCATTGCGCGCGCATGCCTCGCCATCGTGGTGTCGGTCATGACGCTGGCCTTATTTATTGCACTTGGGAACCTGTCGGAACCACTTCTGGCCATCCTGCAACGCATCAGGCCCATCCTGGAGAGCGGCCTGGTTTTGTATTTCATTGTCAGGCTTATGGTACTGGTCCGGTATGTTTATGAAATATATTACAACCCTGCCATTGTATTTACCGGAAGTTTTTTCGCCATCATCCTGGTGGGCGCTTTTCTTTTGATGCTGCCCACGGCAACGGTTTCGGGAATAAGTTTTACCGATGCGCTTTTTACCTCTGTCAGCGCCGTATGCGTGACCGGGCTCAGCGTGCTGAACCTTTCCACCGATTTTACTTTCATGGGGCAGACGATCGTTCTGTGCCTGATCCAGATCGGCGGACTTGGGATCCTTACCTTCACCTCCTTTTTTGCCTATTTTTTCAGAGGCGGATCCTCCTTTCGCGAGGGTCTCAACGTACGCGATTTCACGGCGCAGGAAAATCTGCAGGACGTGCTGAAGGTGGCGCTGAATATTGTCGCATTCACTTTTGCGATCGAGATAATAGGGGCGGTCATGCTGTACGCATCGATTTACGACCGTCCGCAGGTAAACGATAAGGTCTTTTTTGCGGTCTTTCACTCGATTTCGGCTTTTTGCAACGCCGGCTTCTCGACAGCGGCCAACGGTTTTGCCGAATCGCATCTGCAATTCAATTATTTTCTGCAATGGATTGCCATGGCGCTGATCATTTTGGGCGGCTTGGGCTATAACATTGTCCACAACTTTTACCAGTATTTCAAGAATTGGGTTTTTGAACTCATGCGCCCAAAGTTCGTTCACAGGAAAGTGCGCATCATCACTTTGAACGCGAGCATCGTACTTTATACCACCCTTGCCCTGCTGGCGGGAGGATGGATCTATTTCTTTGTGGCCGAATTTGACCATTCACTTGCGGTGCACCAGACCGACTTCGGCAAATTCACGACGGCGGCATTCCACGCGGTGACGCCACGGACGGCGGGCTTCAACACCGTCGATTATTCGCAACTGGCGATACCCTCGATCCTGGTCGTCATTTTTTTGATGTGGGTGGGAGCTTCGCCCGCTTCTACCGGCGGCGGAATCAAAACCAGTACCTTTGCACTTGCGACGCTCAATATCTTGGCTACGGCCAGGGGCAAGAACCGCATCCAGATTTTCGGGCGGCGGATCTCGGCCGATTCCACATCCCGTGCCTTTGCGATCCTGTGCATTTCGCTGATCGTGATAGGGACCTCGGTATTGGCCCTGCTGCTTGTGGAACCGGCGGGCACCGATCTGCTGGCGGTTACCTTTGAATGTTTTTCGGCGTACAGTACCGTTGGTTTGACGCTCAATTATACGCCGAAGTTGTCTGAACCCGGCAAGTATGTCATCATGGCGGTCATGTTCGTGGGGCGGATCGGGATGCTGAACCTCATGATCGGGTTGCTGCGCCAGATCAACCATCAGTTTTTTGAGTATCCGAAAGAAAATATTTTGATCAATTGATATGAAGATAATCGTTTTTGGCCTGGGAAATTTTGGAATGTCACTGGCTGTCAGCCTGACCGAAACCGGAAATGAGGTGATTGGTGTCGATGTGCAACTGCACAAGGTCAACCTGATCAAGGACAAAATTTCACATGCAGTGTGCATGGACTCTACCAATGAATTGGCCTATGAGGCGCTTCCGCTCAAGGACGCCGACAGGGCCATCGTCGCCATTGGCGAAAACGAAGGCGCGGCCATTATCACGGCGGCCATCCTTAAGAAGCTTTCGGACGTGCAGATCATCGGCCGCGCGCTGTCGCCCATCCACGATACCGTGCTCGAGGCCATGGGCATCAAGAACATCATCCATCCCGAACAGGAATCGGCGGACAGGCTTACCAAACAGATCAATTTCAAGACGACGCTCGAGAATTACCAACTCGACAATAATTTTACGATTTCGGAGGTCAGGTCAAAGCCTGAATTCCACATGAAGACATTGGCTGAACTGGACACGATTGACAAATATCACCTTCGGCTGGTGACCATCATCCGCAAACGCGAAAAGACCAACCTGCTGGGCAAAAAGGCGGTAGTGAAGGAAAGCATTGGGCTTCCCAGGCCAGATACCGTTTTATATGAAGATGACATTCTTGTCGTTTTTGGCGAAAACAAGAACATACTTTATTACTGCGACGAAAAAAGCCGATGAAACCACGCGTCCTATCCACCAAAAGGCTCAGGCCCGCACAGCGCAATTACCTGCTCAATGCGGGGTTCGCCGTCGTGGAAGCCGACTTCATCAAGATATGCCGACTCGAGCCGGAATTGGACGACATCGGCGAAAGCCTGATCTTTACCAGCGGAAATGCCGTGCGCAGCGTCCTGGAGCACCCAAACCGCGAACTGCTCAAGGCAAAGGACTGCTTTTGCGTGGGCGAGAAGACAAGGTCGCTGTTGCAGGCCAATGGTTTCCAGGTGACCGCAAGTGCCGACAGCGCCGCCGAACTGATTCCCAGGATCAAGGTTTTCGGCGACAGGAAATACACCTTCTTTTCAGGGAACCTGCGCCTGGACACCTTGCCTGTCAGCCTGAAGCTTGCGGGCATCAAATTCAACGAGGTCCGCTGTTATGTGACAAAGTCCTCGCCTGCGCAGATTCCGGGAACTTTTGATGCCATCTTGTTTTTCAGCCCATCCGGCGTTGCCAGTTATCTGCTGCACAACCAGGTAGGCCCTGCGGTGTGCATCTGCATTGGTACAACCACGGCCAAATCGCTGCGCGATACGGGGGCGACCATCATCACCGCCAACCGACCGTCGATAGAACATGTGATCATAAGTTGCATCAAGCATTTCAAACCGGTCAACTCCGCTAATTAAACGTTTACAAACGACTATAAATGATTAAAAACGATCTTTTCCTCAAGGCCCTGAAGGGCGAAACCGTACAGAGGCCACCCGTTTGGATGATGCGCCAGGCAGGCCGCTACCTTCCCGAGTTCCGTGCGCTCCGCGACAAATATGACTTTTTCACACGTTGCCAGACTCCGGAACTTGCGGCCGAAATCACCGTGCAGCCCATCAGGATCATCAAGCCGGACGCCGCAATATTGTTCTCGGACATCCTTGTCGTCCCGCAGGCGATGGGCATCGAAGTGTTGATGAAAGAAAGCGTGGGGCCGTTCCTCCCAAGTCCCATCCGCACCGCCGCCGATGTTGAAAAGGTCATCGTCCCTGAAATTGACGAAACTCTTGGTTATGTCATGGACGCGATCAAACTCACCAAGCAAATGCTCAATGACGAGGTTCCGCTCATCGGGTTTGCGGGTTCGCCGTGGACGATTTTCTGTTACGCCGTTGAAGGGAAAGGATCCAAAAGTTTTGACACCGCCAAGGGATTCTGCTTTTCGCAACCCGAGGCCGCGCATAAATTATTGCAAAAAATCACCGACACGACCATTGCCTACCTCAAACGCAAGGTTGAATCGGGTGTCAATGCGGTCCAGATATTTGATTCGTGGGGCGGAATGCTCTCACCCGTCGATTACCAGGAGTTTTCGTGGCAGTACATCAACCAGATCGTCGAGGCATTGGCCCCGCACACCCACGTCATCGTTTTTGGCAAGGGCTGCTGGTTCGCGCTCAATGAAATGGGACGCTCCAAGGCATCGGCGTTGGGAGTTGACTGGACCTGTTCGGCACGCAATGCGCGTTATCTTTCGGGCGGAAACATCACGCTTCAGGGCAATTTTGATCCGTCCCGATTGCTTTCACCGATTCCCGTCATCAGGAAAATGGTTAAGGAAATGATCGACGAATTCGGCAAGGACCGTTACATCGTAAACCTGGGGCACGGCATTTTGCCCAACATTCCGGTTGATCATGCAAAGGCTTTTGTGGATGCGGTGAAGGAGTATCGTTAATGTAGTTCGCTCTATTCGCCCTGCGGCTCGGGTGAAAATTTATAAATGTGAAAATGTGAAAATTTGAAAATATGGAAGTGGGCGTGCCCCTTCGGGTCGGGCTGTTTGCCGTGCGCGGCACGTTGCTTCCATCCCTCACGCACCACATAACAAACATTTGAATGAAAGATAGATTCTTATCCTTTATACAAAATCTGCAGGATCAGATCTGCGGGGCGCTTGAACAGGCTGACGGGTCGGCGGAATTCCGTGAGGATTTATGGGACCGCCCGGAAGGCGGCGGCGGCCGCACGCGCGTGATCGAGAACGGAAACGTTTTTGAGAAGGGTGGCGTCAACATTTCGGCCGTGCACGGGAAACTTCCAGAAGCGATGCAGAAAATGTTCAACGTGGGCGATGTGGATTTCTTCGCATGCGGCCTGAGCCTGGTGATCCATCCTAAGTCTCCGATGGTTCCAACAGTCCACGCCAATTGGCGCTATTTTGAGATGTACGATTCCGCCGGAAATATTATCGATCAATGGTTTGGCGGCGGACAGGATTTGACGCCGTACTATCTTTTTGAAGAGGACGCGCGCCATTTCCACCAAATATGCAAGGCCGCCTGCGATCGCCACGACGCATCGTTCTATCCAAAGTACAAAAAACAGTGCGACGACTATTTCTGGAACGCGCACCGTAATGAGGCACGCGGCATCGGCGGATTGTTCTTCGATTACCTGAAATCGGGCGAAAAGTCGCTTGACCAATGGTATGATTTTGTAACCGACGTGGGCAACAGTTTCACATCGGCCTATATTCCCATTGTCGAAAGGCGAAAGGACTTGCCCTACACCGATGCACAGCGCACCTGGCAGGAAATCCGC
>SXQR01000100.1 GCA_005792865.1 Flavobacterium sp.
AACCCGATCGCCTCGATCTTTGCCTGGACACGCGGGCTCGAGCACCGCGGCAAGCTCGATGGCAACCAACCGCTCATCGACTTCTGCAACGCGCTTGAGCAGGTCTGCATCGACACAGTGGAGAGCGGCAAGATGACCAAGGACCTTGCGATGCTGGTCAAGCCTGAAGGACTAACCGCCGACGATTACCTGACCACCGAAGGCTTCCTTGCCGCGATAAAGGAAAACCTCGAGCGAAAGCTCAACTGATACAAAGCTGCTTCGGCAGCTTTTTTATTTAACGATTGTTTGATGAGAAACCTTTTCTATTTATTACTGTGGCTTGGCGTATCGGCATCGGCACAAAAGGCCACCGTCAGCGGGACGCTACGCGATTCGGCCACGCGCGAGACAATGATTGGCGCTGGCATCTTTGTACCGGAGGCCAACACCGGGGCCGTGACCAACGAATACGGCTTTTTCTCGCTCACCCTGCCCGTGGGCACCTACACGCTGCGCATCAGTTCGGTGGGTTACGCCGACCTTGAACAAAGACTGGAACTCACCAGTGACACCCGGCTCGACTTGGAACTGGTGCAGGCCGGTGAGCAGCTCGAGGAGGTCATCATCAACGAAAAGCCCCGAAGCGACATCCGCAGGGCCGAGATGAGCACCGCCAAACTCTCGATCGAGACCATCAAGAAAATGCCGGTGGTGTTGGGCGAGGTCGATGTGCTGAAGTCCATTTTGCTTATCCCGGGCGTCACCAATGCCGGCGAGGGTGCTTCAGGGTTCAACGTGCGCGGTGGCGGTGCCGACCAGAACCTGATCCTGCTGGATGAGGCGACGATCTTCAATTCCTCGCACGTCTTCGGGTTCTTTTCGGTCTTCAACCCCGACGCCATCAAGGACCTCAAGCTCTACAAGGGAGGAATTCCCGCGCGTTTTGGCGGCAGGGCCTCGTCGGTACTGGATATTTACCAGAAAGACGGCAATGCAAATAACTTTTCAATGAACGGCGGCATCGGCCTGATCTCGAGCCGTCTCTTGGCCGAAGGTCCGATCGTAAAGGAAAAAGGCTCGTTCCTTATCGGCGGGCGCGCGTCCTACGGACACCTGTTGCTTAAACTTTCGGACATCAAGAACTCGGCGTATTTCTATGACCTCAACACCAAGCTCAATTACCGGCTCGACAAAAACAACAGCCTGTACCTGTCCGGGTATTTCGGGCGCGACGTTTTCAACCTTTCGGGATCGTTCATGAACATCTACGGCAACGCAACGCTCAACCTTCGGTGGAACCACATTTTCTCTGACAAGCTCTTCTCCAACCTTTCGCTCATCTACAGCGATTATTACTACGGGCTCGACCTGGATTTTGTCGGTTTCAAATACGATTCGGGAATCCGGAACTACAACATCCGTTACGATTTCAGGAATTACCTCAGCGAGAAGATCACCCTCGCCTTTGGCACCAACGCGATCTATTACGAATTCAATCCCGGGACGATCTCGCCCCTTGGCGCCGAATCGGGTTTCAACGGCCAGCAACTGGACCTGAAGTATGCGTTTGAGCCATCGGTCTACCTCGAGGCCGACCACAAACTGACCCACGACCTGACGCTTCGGTACGGGTTGCGGGCATCGGCGTTTTACAGGCTTGGCGCCTCGACCGAGAAAATTTACGCGGGATCGCCCGTAAGCTTCAACCCGGACCTGCAGATTTATGAGAAGGCGCAACCCGTCGGCTACAAATATTTCGGATCCAACAAGGTGATGAAAGCCTACGGAAACCTGGAACCGCGGTTCTCGATGTCCTACGCCTTTAATTCAGATAAATCAGTAAAGGTCAGCTACAACCGAATGACGCAGTACCTCCAGTTGGTCTCCAACACATCCTCACCCACACCGCTCGATGTCTGGACGCCCAGTGACCGCTACATCCGGCCACAACGTCTTGACCAGGTAGCATTTGGTTATTTCGCGAACTTTTCTTCGGACCGATATTCCTTTGAAGGCGAGACATTTTACCGCGAAGTCAAAAACCGTATTGATTACATCGACGGCGCCGACCTGATCGCCAACGACGCGCTCGAGCAGGTAATCCTCAACGGAGAACAACGCGCTTACGGCATTGAATTATTGCTGCGGAAAAATACCGGCGCCCTCACGGGATGGATTTCCTACACGCTGTCCAAATCACAGCAGCGAACGCCCGGCCGCACCGCTCAGGAACCGGGCATCAACAACGGGGAATGGTACCGATCGCCTTATGACAAGACCCATAACCTGGCGGTGACCTCGGCGTATGAACTGAGCAAAAAATGGTCGTTCGGGGCGAATTTTACGCTGCAGACCGGACAGCCCGCGACCTTTCCCGTGGGCCAGTATCAATACCAGGACATTACGGTGCCATCCTACGGGCCGCGAAACATGAACTCGCTGCCGGCGTATCACCACCTCGACCTATCGGCGACATGGATGCCCAAACCGGATAAGAAAAAGGGCTGGCGGAGCGAGTGGGTATTTAGTATTTACAATGTTTACAACCGGCGCAACGCGGCATCGCTTTCCTTTTCGCAAAACGAGGAATCCGGGCGCAATGAGGCCGTCCGTTTCTCGATTTTTGGCATCGTGCCGGGAATCAGCTACAATTTTAAATTTTAGGCCATGAAGACAATCAGGTTGATCCTTTTATTTTTTACGATCGCGCTTACGGGCTGTGAGGACGTGGTCGATGTGGACCTGGGCACCTCGGAACCCAAACTCGTGATCGATGCCTTGATCAAATGGGAAAAGGGCACGCCCGGAAACGACCAGGTCATCAAACTGTCGATGACGGCGCCGTATTTTTCGGAGGAAATCCCGCCGGTATCGGGTGCGCAGGTGACGGTAACGGGCCCCACGGCGACCTTTGTCTTTGCAGAGGAAACGCCGGGCGTCTATGCGTGCCACGACTTTGTTCCCCAAATCGGTGCCGAATACACTTTGCAGGTCGTTTATGCCGGCAATACATATTCGGCGGTCGAGAAATTATATCCCGTACCGCAAATCTCGGGGATCGAACAATCGGCCTCTGGCGGCTTTACCGGTGAGGACATCGAGGTCAAGGCCTTTTTTACCGATGACGGTTCCACCGACGACCAATACCTTTTCAGGTTCAAGGCGAGCTACTACGCCATCCCGTTCTATGAGGTGGTGGAGGACCGCTTCTTCCAGGGAAACGAGATCTTTGCACTGTATTCGGATGATGAGATGGAGGCCGGCGATGCGATCGAGATCTCGGTGCTGGGTATTTCGCGTCGGTATTACAACTACATGAATATCCTGACCGGTATCGCCGGAAGCAATGGCGGAAGCCCGTTCCAGACGCCCCCGGCAACGGTCCGCGGCAACATCGTCAACGTGACCAACGAGGATGACTTTCCCCTGGGTTTCTTTGCGCTGGCCGAATCATCGACATCGGCCTACACCGTGCAATAGCTCTTAACGAAAAGCAAAGTGCCGCAGGGAAAGGGCCGCAATTGCGTATATTTAGGGTTCACAAATCCACTATGAAATTCAGGGTTGTTTCAGACTACCAACCGACAGGCGACCAGCCGCAGGCGATTGACAAACTCGCGACGGGCATTGAGAACGGCGAGAAATTCCAGACGCTTCTGGGCGTGACCTGATCGGGGAAAACCTTTACCATGGCCAACGTCATC
>SXQR01000101.1 GCA_005792865.1 Flavobacterium sp.
ACCTTGCAGTGCTCCACCTCGGTCGCGTGGTCTACCATCGTGTGGCGAAGCGCCTGGAAGCGGTCAATCTTTGTCCCGAAAGCTTCCCTTTGGGACATGTATTCTATCGTGTAATCGATCGCATATTCGGCGCGGGCATGGGCATTGATTGCCATGATCAGCCGTTCGAGCGCAAAGTGCTGCATGATATAGGAAAATCCCTTGCCCTCCTCGCCCATCAGGTTTTCGGCGGGAATCTCCACGTTGTCGAACGCAATCTCGGCGGTGTCCGAGGCGCGCCATCCCAATTTGTCCAACTTGCTCGCCGATATTCCGGGAATCTTGGTGTCCATCAGGAATATGCTGATTCCCTTGTTCCCGAGTTCGGGATTGGTCTTGGCGGCCACGACATAATAGTCGGCATAGATACCATTGGTGATAAAGGTCTTGGAACCGTTGATGATCCATTTGTCGCCCCTGCGCGTCGCGGTCGTTTTCATTCCGGCGACGTCGCTTCCGCCAAAAGGCTCGCTGATGCATAAGGCACCGATCTTGTCGCCCGCAATGCTGGCCGCCAGGTAATCCTGCTTGATCCGCTCGTCGCCTTCAGCCTTCAAATGCGTCATCGCCAGATAGGCATGCGCCCACATCGCCGCCGCAAAACCGGAAGACCTGATCTTCTGGAGTTCTTCAAGGAAGATCACCGTATAAAAAAGGTCAAGGTCCATTCCGCCGTAGGCCTCCGGATAATTGATCCCAAAAAATCCCATCTCCCCGAATTTCTTCCAGATAAAACGGTCTATCGTCCCGGTCTTTTCCCATTTTTCGATATGGGGCACGACTTCTTTTTGCAAAAAATCCTTGAAACTTTGTCTGAACGATTCGTGTTCTTCGGTAAAATACATTGAATTCATAAGTGAGGAATGGTGGTGGAATTTTTAGAATTCCAAATATACGGCAATTATGTCCAACTTATCAACGGGGAAGTTATTGATCCGCCCTAGATTCTCGCGTGAAATCGCGCCGTTCATGCTCCTAAAGGTCACCACGTGCTTTGACAACGGGTACCGAAAATAGGGAAACTGCCCCAGCTCCTTCATGGTCGCCGTGTTGACATTTACCTTTTTGACCACCGGTTCGTCAAGGACCGCGAACCTCTCCCGGAGCTTGCCGGCCACTTCAGGCGAAATTCCCCAGACGTGCTCCATTTGCGACATCGACACGAAAGCGCCCAGCTTCTCCCTGTATTCGAGGATCCTCTCGCTCAGCGCCGGCCCGATCCCGAACACCGAGATCAATTCTTCCGGGGTCGCGCGGTTGATGTCGGTCCTGGCGGCTACGGCTTTTTCCTTAAACCATATTTTATCCTTTTTACCGACCCAGTCCGGAAACTTGAATTGCGGTGAGATCGCGGCCAGCAGGGAATCCGGAACCCCGGTCACGTTTTGGAATTCGGCTGCCGAATTGACAAATTTTCCCGTTTCGCGAAAAGCGTGCAACCGGTCGATCTGCGCAACCGACATCCCAAGCCGGTAGCCCTTCTCGTCCGAAATGAAATTGGGATTGAATGGATAGGATCTGTAAACTTTAGTGGGCTTTGCAGCCATGGCCGAATCCAGCCTGGCCTGCATCGCGAGCCATTGCTTTTCTTCGGGAGATGTCGCCGGAATGACCGATTCCTGCAGGAAAATAGCCGCTTGCAGGGCGATGGCCAGTATCAACAGGGCGGCAATGGCGAAAATTTGGCGGTTGGTAAAAAAAAGAAGGCGTGTAATGATTTTCATGGCGTATAATATTTAAAGGTTGTTTCAGAGGTCAAACACCGAACTTCGTTTGGCGCGGATCAGGTCCTTGAGCTTAAGCCAGAAGGCCAGTGTCAGGTACACGCCAAACCAGAGCCCTGCGGTCACGAACGAGATATAGATAAAGAAGATCCGCACGCTGCTGGCGCGCATCCCGAGCTTGTCGGCGAGGCGGCTGGCGGCATCAAAACCGTGGCGTTCAAAAAAATGGCGGATGGAAAGGACGATGGACATGCGATCTGTTTGGCGTAAAGCGCTAATTTAAAGAATTTTGCAATCCAATCAGCGAAGCAGGTACAATTTTGCACAGGCCCGCGCGTCGCTCAGGGCTTCGTGGTGATTGAGCTCGATGTTATGGCGTTCGCTGCAGTATTTCAGGTTGGCCGGCTTGTAACCCTTGGAGCGGTAGATGCGGAGGGTGCACTCCCAACGTTCGGCGATCTCGAGCTCGTCATAATACAGGCCGTAATGCTTCATGGTTTTGGCCAGGACGTTCCGGTCAAAAGATTCGTTATGCGCCACGATCTTTCGCCCAAAGACGCGTTTGTGGATTTCCGGAAAAAGTTGGTCAAATGTCTTCGCGTCAAGCGTCATCACGGGCTTGATGCCATGGCAGAGGATGTTTCTATACCAATAAAGGTTTTCCGGCGGTTGTATCAAGGTGTGGAATTCCTCTGTGATGACACCGTCGTCCACGGTCACGATCCCCACGGAACAGGCGCTCTCGGGGTGGCCGGTGGCCGTTTCAAAATCAATCGCCGTAAAAGTCATGGCCGCAAATGTACGAAGCGGCACATTCGGTTCAAACCTTATATTTGTGCATGGCAAAATATTTTTTAATGCTGATGCTGGCCTGTTGGGGAGGATCGGCACAAAAATCAGTAATCAAGATTTCCTACCACCGGTTCTCCCATGACCAGCCGGTTGAAAACCAGGACGCCATTGTGGCTTTCGCCGATGCAACCCGCACGATCGTGACCACGGCGGGAAATCTCGCGGGGACTTCGCCAAAGCCTTCGGAACAATTCCATATATCCGGCGATAAAATTATCCATGCGGCATTGCTCGCGGAAGGCCAGTACATCTTTACTGTCGACAGCGCCTCAATTCCAGCACAAAAATTTGAACTCAAGCCCGAAAGCAAAAAAATCCTGGGGTACAATTGCAGGAAAGCCGTGATAATCGTAAACAGCAACACCGTAGAAATCTGGTTCACCACCGATACCGGAATCCGGGCTGCTCCCACATCGCTTGGAATAACACTTGGGACTGTCCTGGAAATGGTCCGTAACGGCAATTTTGCAATCCGCGCCCAAAGCGTTGAGAAGATCAGGTCATTCCCGGCCTCTGTCCTGACTGCATTCGCTCCTGCAAGGCCACTGGACATGCTCACCTACCGCGACCGGTTGTGGAAATCGCGCTTCACGACAATTCCCATTTTCAAGAACGAGACCATCAATTTTACCGATGCGCCTGCCCCGCACGATTCGGTTTTCCGGTACGCGAAAGGAACCGTGATAGCCCGAAAGGTAAAATTCCCGGACTTTCCCGCTGGAAGCCGTGTTTTCCTGGACGTTTCCTCGCGCTCCGATGGCGATGCGTATGACCGGACGGGATCGGTTATCCTGATGAGCGACGCGACATCCGGCACCTTCATGGACGGCATTAAAAATGGCGCGCAGGCATTGCCGCTCTATGAGAACGGGAACGGCAAAACATACCGGGGAGTCGCGCGCAGTGCGGGATATGAACCCTCGCTGGAACTGATGCGGTTTTTCACGCCTTTTGGAGCGGGAAAATACAACACCATCAAAATCAAGGGGCGTACCTGGCAGGACAGCGCCTACTACCGCCAGGACATCACCGATATCGCCGATGCACTTCGCGACCGGGAGGTCTGGATCGCGGCCAACATCAGCAACTATGACAAGGGCGGGCACAAATTATCGGCCAACATCACGATCCATCCCGAAGAAGGGACAGCGAAGCGTCCGGGATTCATCCTTCCGCTTTTCAACACCAACAGCGTGCTCGAAGTGGCGGGGCAGGATTATGCGAGCATGTTTGATACGGATAAAGGCCTTGAAGTGCCCTTTGAACTGGAGCAGGATGTCTCCGATGCGGTCCTGCGGTACATCACCACCGGCCACGGCGGCTGGGAAAACGGCGACGAATTTGTCAAGAAACCCAACCACATTTTCCTGGACGGCCAAAAGGTGCACTCGTTCATTCCATGGCGCGACGACTGCGGCGGCTACCGCAACCTGAACCCCGCTTCCGGCAATTTTCCCAACGGCCTCTCCTCGTCAGATTACAGCCGCTCGAACTGGTGCCCCGGCATGACGGCCATCCCTGTCGACATCCCGCTGGGCAACCTCAAAAAAGGCAGGCACACCATACGGGTGGCCATTCCGCAGGGCAAGCCGGAAGGAACGAGCTTTAGTTCGTGGAATGTAAGTGGGGTTTTGCTATGCAAATAACCTGGCGGGGGGTGCATTTATTCTTTTGCCTGGTCGCAAAAGAATCAAAAAGACCCTAGCGGCTCTGTCCAAACCTTGATTTCTATGGGTTCGTTGCCCCAGCGCGCCTGAGCCGCTCGGCTAATCGCCTCGTCTTTACGGCGCTTACAAAAGCCAGCGCCGCACCTCGCCCTCGAAATCTACGGTTTTCCCAGAAGCCGCATAAGCGGCAGCGTATCGCCCGTGTGAATATCTTTCGCCGGAACTTTGCTCCCGACCCCAAAAGGAGTGCGAACAACGAAATTTTGAGTGACCTACGCTATCTCAACCCAATAAGTTCATTGTGGATGAACGGCAGCACCGCGGCTTGTGGGTTCCTGCGTCAAAAATCAAAGAGGATCGCGGCTAAAAATCGGCGCTGTCTGAGCACCGGCGACAGCCGTGCGAGCGGCCGCGTATCGCCCGGGTGGTTTTCTTTCTAAGGAAATTTGCTCCCGACCTAAAGGAGCAGCGAGCAGAGTGAAATTTTGACCGACAAAGGCAATCCCTCCGAATGAGTTTATTTTGGATGAACAGCAGCTCCGCGGCTTGTGGGTTCCTGCGCAAAAAATCAATGATTGGAGCGATCAAAAATCCGCGTGTTTGAGCGAAGCGAGTTTCGCGAGATTTTATCGCATAAATCATTAGATTTTTAGCAGGGTTCTGCCGCCGCCCCGGCATTTTTTGCTACTTTTTTTGCCTGAAAAAAGTAGACGCCGTAGGCCCTCGGCGCTGCAGGCGCCGGCAATCTACGTCAAAGAGACAGTCTACAATTTCGGCTCCGCGCAGCGTGAGCGGTTTAGGCGGTATCCTTTTGTGAGGCACGAGCAAAAGATATAGCCGAAGACGCGACGGCGCCCATTTAAAATTTATACTTTATAATTTATAACTCCCTTGGCGCCGGCACGCCCAAAAAGTAATGAACGAAAAAGCCACCTTTCGGTGGCCTTGATTATCTTATCGAACCAATGATATCGTATTTTGTCACGATGTGGTGCTTGCCGTTGCCCAGATCCACGAGCACGGCCTGGTTCTCCTTGCCGATGAGCTTTGAGACTTCCTCGATGGGCGTCGCGGCCTGGACCACCGGATACGGCTTGCCCATGATCTCGCGGATGGGGCGCGTTGCGATGTCCTTGTCCTCGACATAAGCCCTGAACAGGTGATTCTCATCAAGTGAACCCACGAAGCCCGTGGTATCGATCACCGGGATCTGCGAAATCTTGTACTTGCGCATGCGTTCGATGGCGTGCGAGACGAGCTCCTCCGTGCGGCAGATCACCAGCGGTTTGTCCAGATGGTCCTTGATGACGTCTTCGGCGCGCTGGAACTCCTCGTCGAGGAAACCGCGCTCCCGCATCCAATCGTCGTTGAACATCTTGCCCACGTAACGGCTTCCCGAATCGTGGAACAGCACCACGACCACATCGTCGGGCTTGAAGTGCTCTTTTAGCTGCAGCACGCCCTTGATGGCGGAACCCGCCGAGTTGCCCACGAAGATTCCTTCCTCGAGCGCGATCTTGCGGGTATAGACGGCGGCGTCCTTGTCGGTGACCTTGGTGAAGCCGTCGATGACAGAGAAGTCCACATTCTTGGGCAGGATGTCCTCGCCAATGCCTTCCGTGATATAGGAATAGATTTCGTTTTCGTCAAAAATGCCGGTCTCGTGGTATTTCTTGAACACCGAACCGTAGGTGTCAACGCCCCAGATCTTGATGTTTGGGTTTTTCTCCTTGAGGTATCGGCCCACGCCGGAAATGG
>SXQR01000102.1 GCA_005792865.1 Flavobacterium sp.
ACCGCGTCGAGCTGGTCTCGCCCGTGCAGCCGCAACTCCTGAAATACACGGTGGTGAACAGCTATCCGCACGACATCACCGCCTTTACCGAGGGCCTCGAGTTTTACCGCGACACCCTGATAGAGTCCACTGGCCAGAACGGAAGTTCGTGGTTCCGCAAATACGATTACAAGACCGGAAAGGTCCACAAGCAGGTGGATTTGGACCGCCGCTATTTTGGCGAGGGCATCACCGTGATCGGTGACCAACTTTTCCAATTGACCTGGCAGGACAAGACCGGGCTTATCTACAATGCCGGAAACGGAAAACTGATCAAAACCTTTCCATACGACAAAAACATCGAGGGCTGGGGCATGACAAATGACGGGAAATTCATTTACCATTCGGACGGCACCGAAAAGATCTGGAAAATGGACCCCGCCACCCAAAAGATGGTGGATTACGTCAACGTGTATTCGGGGGCGAGCAAGATCAAGAGCATCAACGAACTGGAGTGGATCGAGGGCAAGATTTACGGGAACATCTGGCAAAAGGATGCGATTGCGGTCATCGATCCGGCCACGGGTTCGGTGGAAGGCGTGATCAACCTCGCCGACCTGCGCAAGGAGCTCAAAAACCCGCAGTCGGAAGTGCTCAACGGCATCGCCTACAACGCAAAGACCGGAACGATTCTGGTGACCGGGAAGCACTGGGACAAAATGTTCGAGATCCGCGTTAGCGCCCCATAACTTAAACGGGCGTTAATTCGCGCGCGTATTCCCCATATTTATCTTAACGGCCATACTACGGCGCCAAATTTTGGGTTCTCACACCGATGAAAACCCTCTTGGCCATGATCGTCGTCTGCCTCACCGGTTGCAAACGCGCATCGGCCCCCGAAATTTTACCGGAAAAGAATATGACCAATATCGCCTATGGAAATTTGCCCGGCCAGGTAATGGACCTCTACCTCCCCGAGGGCAGGTCATCCACTACCAAAACCATTATACTGGTGCACGGCGGCGGATGGAGCGGCGGTTCGCGGCGGAACCTGGATTACCTCCTGCCTTCCTTGCGCCGGCATTTTCCCGATGCCGCCTTTGCCAACGTTGATTACCGGCTGGCCACCGCGGCGAGCCCGGCCTTTCCAAAACAGGTGGATGACCTGGCGGCGGTGATCAAATATCTGTGCGAAGCCGATTACGGCATCTCTGAAGAGTTTGCGTTCATAGGTGCCAGTGCCGGCGCGCACCTGGCCCTTCTCTACTCCTACCGGTATGACGTGGCCAAGCGAATCCGCGTAGTTGCGTCCATTGTTGGCCCAGTGGATTTTACCGATCCCGCCTATACCTCAAGCCCGTATTTCCATTACGGATTGTCGCCCCTTGTCGGGCCTGCGGCGAAAAGGCCGCACCCGGAATCATATCTCCCGGTTAACCCCGCGGCCCACGTGACCCGCAAGTCGCCGCCTACCATCCTGTTCTACGGCGGCCAGGACCCGCTAATCCCCGCTTCACAGGGCCCTCGGCTGAAGGAAAAGCTGGACGGGGCGGGCGTCGCTTCGGAACTGCATGTTTACCCCCGCGGCGGCCATGGGAACTGGGACGAGGCCACTACCCGGCACATGGGCGAAAACCTTGCGGCATTTTTCCATCGGTACCTTTAAATATAAGCCGAACCGGTAAACCTGTAAGATAATATCCGGCCGCGGAAACGACCTTTGGAAAAAATCCCAAAATGCCCGAAGGACCCAGCATCGTCATACTCAGGGAAGAAACGCAGCGGTTTGTGGGCGCCACGGTGCAGCGCGTCGCGGGAAATACCCAGGAAGACGTCAAACAATTTAGCGGCCGCGGGATCACCGCCGTAAAGAGCTGGGGCAAACACTATCTCATCCTATTTGGTGAGCGGGCGATCCGCATCCATTTCATGCTGTTTGGCTCCTATCGGATCGATGAGCCCAAGGCCTCGCCGCCGCGGCTGAGCCTGTGTACCGACAGGGGCGACCTGCACTTCTATGCGTGTTCGGTCAAGGTCGTGGAAAATCCCGAGAAATCGTATGACTGGCAGGCCGATGTGATGAATCCACGATGGAATCCCCGTGCCGCGATGAAGAAACTCAAGGCCGTGCCCGAAATGGAAATCTGCGATGCGCTGCTGGATCAGGAAATCTTCTCCGGAGTGGGCAACATCATCAAGAACGAGGTTTTGTACCGCGTGCGCGTCCATCCCGAATCGCTGACGGGAAAAATCCCGATCGCCAAACTCAGATCGATCGTCGCCGAAGCCCGCACCTACAGTTTTGAATTCCTGGAATGGAAGAAGAAGTTCGAGCTCAAGAAGCATTGGCTCGCGCATACCAAAAAGAAATGTTTGCGCTGCGACCTGCCGATCTACAAAAAGATCACCGGAAAGAAAAAGCGCCGCAGCTTCTTTTGCACGAATTGCCAGAAATCATATTGATTATTCGCCGGTCTCGCGATATGGCGCATCAACGGGCTTGGATTGCGGCGAACCCTTTTGGCGGAGATAGATGGACAGCACCACGATGGCCACGATGGAAAGGAACTCGCTTTGCCAGTTCTGGAAGGACTCGAACCAAAACCTGGATTCGCCGAGGTAATCCCAGCCGGTTTTCGCAGGTTCGCCCTTGAGTGCGAGCAAGGTGTTTTCATCGGCGAGGCTACCGCGGAAATGGAGCCAGGCCGAAACAATGAACATCGCCATCAGCACCAAAGTCAGGGAATGCTGGTATAAGGCCAGGACGACACCCCCTTTCTTTACCGGCCCGGGGGCGCCTTTTTTCCGGGGGCTGGGCTTGCGGTCAACGGCATCGGTACCGTCAAATTTCTTGGATTCGGAGGAGCCTTTCTGATACAGGAATATCGTGAACCAAACAAAGAGTGCCATCTGCAGGAATTCACTTTCCCAATTCTCAAAAGTGGATTGTACAAAATGGCCCGACGTAACATATTGCGCAACCGGAATTTCCCCTCCTCCCCTTTCGCGCAGTTCCTGGTTGTACTGATCGTGCCCTGTAATGTACTGGCCCACGAGGGATGCCGCAAACAGGAAAAAGAAGACCAGCGCCAAACTGTTGTTCCAAATGATCTTTCGCATGTTTTTACTTTAAAGTTACGATGCACGGCTTTAACGGCTGTTAAAAAATGGCCAATTGGAAAAATTTATGAAGAGGACTTCTAAAATGTTCAAATTATTGTTTTTCAGGGCGTTTAGGAAATTGGATCACACAAAATTCATATATTATTTAACAGTTGTTTATCCGGTTGAAATTTTGATAGCTGCCGGATTTTGGATTATTATTTCATATTACTTACATTTATAAAATATTTAGACACCGGACAAAATGAACAATACCAAAGCGACGATCGAAGTTCTCCTGGTCGATGATGATGCCGACGATCGTAACACTTTTAGCGATGCACTCAGCGAATTGAAGATACAGACCCACCTCCACATGCTGGAAGATGGACGAAACCTGTTGGAATACCTGGAGAACCCTGATAACAAGATGCCCGACATCCTGTTCCTCGACCTTAACATGCCGTATAAATCGGGGGTTGAATGCCTGATGGAAATCCGGCAGCATCCCAAGTACAATGACCTGTCGATTGCGATCTATTCCGCTTCGTCCACCGACAAGGACATTGAGGAAACCTTTATCAACGGGGCCAACATCTACATCAAGAAGCCCAACAGCTTTGCGCAGCTCAAGAAGGTCTTGAGCGATGTGGTCAATATGAATTTCCAGTTCCACAATTCGGGGCTCAACAAGGAGACGTTCCTGTTGAACATCTGAGCACTGGCATAGCAGGAAACTTTTAATATTATAAAATTCCGCATGAAAGCTGCAAGGCCATGCGGAATTTTCTTTTGTAGCTTTAACCAAAATCACCTTATGAAACACGATTTTGATGTCGCCATCGTGGGCGGGAGCATCGCGGGACTATCGGCAGCAATGACGTTGGGAAGATCCCTGAGGCGCGTCGGTGTTTTTGACAGCGGTAACGCCTGTAACCGATATGCGCCGCGATCCCACAATTTCATTACCTGCGACGGGAAGCAGCCGGGCGAGATCGTTTCAACCGCGCGGGAAGAGGTCGCGAAATACGAAACCGTCTCCTTTCACGACATTGAGGTGACCGGCGTTGAAAAAACAGATCGCGGGTTCATAATTTTAACGTCGGATCAGGAATTTTCGGCAAAAAGATTATTGCTTGCAACGGGATTGAAAGATAACCTGCCCGATGTGCGGGGCTTTGGCGATTGCTGGGGCATCTCCATCCTGCACTGCCCCTATTGCCACGGATACGAATGCCGCAACCAGCGCACGGGGATCATCGCCAACGGCGAGGCCGCCTACCACCTGGGAACGCTTATCAACAACTGGACAAGGGACATTACGGTGCTCACCAACGGTGTCTCGGAATTGCGCAATGAAGAAAGGGAAAAACTGGCACAACTGGACATTGACGTGATCGAAAAGGAAATCGCCGAAATCCGGCATTCGGGCGGCAGGGCCGATGCCGTCTTTTTTACCGATGGAACCTCCGAACCCATCCGGCACTACTACGCTTCCATCCCGTTCGAACAGCAAAACGGGCTCGCTGAATCCCTGGGCTGCAAGATGACCGGGCACAGCCACGTCGATGTTGACGATGAGCAACGCACCAGCATAGAGGGTGTTTACGCGGCGGGGGATTGTACGGCGCAGGCACGCGCGATCTCGGTGGCGGCCGCATCCGGCACCAAGGCCGGATTCACCATCAACGTAGAATTGATCCTGAAAGATTAAAGGTGCAACATGGCGCTCCCTACGCTGCGCATCCGCCAAAAAGCGAGTTTGGCCTGCATCGAAAGTTTGTAGGCAATGATCCGAAAGGGTAAAGTTAATTTCATGGCATCGGGCTTTTATGCAAAATTGCATCGGCGCGCCGGCTTGCCCGTTACAACTTTTTGCCCGGTGATTACATTATTTCCGCACAAAACTGCTTTCATACAGGGAAATCCATTCCTGCGGCGTCATCTTTTGGGCGAGTTCACCAATCAGGTCGAGCGGCATGTTCTCGGGCTTTTTGAACCGCACGCAGCTCTTTCCCATATCGAGTTTTCCCTTGACACGGGCCGCATACTGCGAGGTGAACCACTCGAGCATTTCGGGGCTGGCGTAAATGCCCATGTGGTAGAGCGCGATGAAGTTCTTTTGGGAGGCGATACTGATAAAGGGCAATGGCTGCTGCGGATTGCAATGATAACCCTTTGGATAAAGGCTGTGTGGCACGGCGTAGCAGACCATGCCGTAGCTGATGGTCTCCGAGAATCCTTCGGGAAGGTTTTCCCTGATCGCGGCACGAAGCGCTTCCATGTGTGGCCGGCGGTCCTCCGGCAACGCGTCAAAATATTCCTGTGGTGTAGTCATTTCCTGCAAAATTAATAAACGCGGTTAAAGTTAGGTTAATCGACCACGCAAAAACGGCTTCGCTCACGCAGTTGCCGTAACTTTAAATAAAAAGCCATGAAAAATTTCATCACCATAACGGCCTTGCTCGCGGTCTTCACCGTTTCAGGACAGGTTGACCGCGTGGAAACGCAAAGCGTACAGGACAGGCTGGACCAGCAGCCGCCCGTTCCGGCACAGACCGCAGTGGACCGCGCGGCCCGTCAGGCCGACATCAACCGGCAAAACAACCGAAATGTAATCGATTCGGAGAACATGC
This sequence comes from Flavobacterium sp., assembly GCA_005792865.1. Taxonomy (GTDB): domain Bacteria; phylum Bacteroidota; class Bacteroidia; order Flavobacteriales; family Flavobacteriaceae; genus Flavobacterium. The sequence goes on from SXQR01000102.1 coordinate 5,718, forward strand.
TCGAAGACCAGGTGGAGCGGGCAACGGGAAAGGAAAAGAAGAACCCTGCCGCGACCCCTCCCGCAACTGTGCATCCGCCACGGCTTTCCGATCCGGTATCGGCGCCGGTGAGCACACCCATCCGCACACAGAACTAGCCCCGAAAGGGGCTTTTGCTTTTAAAAAAACTTTGTACTTTTAGATAAATTTTTTCCATGAAAACGCTTTCCATGATCCTTTTATTTGCTGTTACCGCATCGGCACAGCTCAAACCCATCGCGTATAAAGATGGCGCCCAAAAACTCAATGGTTTCGCGATTTCCCCGTCAAAGGCAAAAGCACCGGGCGTGCTGGTCCTGCCCGCTTGGCGCGGAATCGATCCACATGCCAAGGATTCGGCGGAGAAATTGGCAAAGATGGGATACCACGCCTTCATTGCCGATATTTACGGCGAAGGCAATATACCCAAGGACAATAAGGAAGCGGGCGAACAATCGGGTAAGTTCAAGGCAGATTTCAGGCTCTACCAATCCCGGATCCGCGCAGCGCTTGACCAGCTCATTGCCCAGGGCGCAGATCCCGACCGCATCGCCATCATCGGGTACTGTTTTGGCGGTACCGGTGCGCTCGAGGCTGCCCGCGCGAATTTCCCGGTACAGGGTGTCGTGTCGTTCCACGGAGGTCTGGGCCGCGACGCCAAAAGGCCCGTTGAGAAGATCGGTCCTAAAATCCTGGTGTGCCACGGCGCCGATGATTTTTTTGTTCCCGAGGATGAAATCGACGCTTTCCACAAAGAGATGAAGGATGCAAAGGCCGACTGGCAAATGATCTACTACGCCGATGCCGTCCATGCCTTTACCGAACCGTCGGCAGGATCGGACAAATCAAAAGGCACCGCCTACAACGAGAAGGCCGCCAAGCGTTCATGGGAACACATGAAGCAATTCCTTGACGAAATCCTGAACTAAATGGAGCACCGCCTAAGGGCCGACAAGACCTGCCTGAACTGCCGCAGGGTTGTCCCCGAACGTTTTTGCACGCACTGTGGCCAGGAAAATGTCCAGCCGCGCCGGCCATTCCATTACCTGTTCACGCATTTCGTGGAAGACCTCGTGCATTACGACAGCTCTTTTTATAAAACGGTCAAGGCCCTGCTGTTCAATCCCGGCAGGCTCACAAACGAATATCTTTCGGGCAGGCGGAAATCCTACGTACCGCCGGTCAAGTTATACATCTTTATCAACTTACTGACTTTCTTCATGATCAGCCTCTTTTTCTCGGGGCACGATGGCGACTCGGATCTCAGCATCGACCTGGCGGGAACCCCGGAGCGAGTGGTAAAAGTTGACAGTACCCTTGCCGAAAAACAGACGCCGGCCGCCTTGCGAATGGGCGAATACAAATCGCTGCGTGAAATGGACTCTGTCGAATCCCGCAAGCCCGACTCGCTCAAAATGACGGGCATCAGGTATTGGTACAATCGCAAGGCTGCGCGCGCCCAGGAAAAATACACCGTGGAGCAGTTGCAGGAGCGCTTCTACGAGAAATTCATGTCCACCGTACCCAAAGGGATATTCCTGTACCTTCCCGTTTTTGCGCTGGTCCTTTGGATCTTCCAGAATAAGTCGAGATGGCTCTACTATGATCACGGCGTGTTCACCCTGCACTATTTTTCTTTCCTGCTCCTGACATTTTCACTTTTGGCGACGGTCGAGGAATTGGCGGGCATGATCGACTTTATAAGTGATTGGATGTGGTTGCCCTGGCTGATGCTGCTCGGCTATTGGATCTTATACTTTTTCAAGGCGCACCGGCGGGTCTATCGGGAATCGGAATTGATCTCCTCAACGAAGTCGCTGGCCATGTTCGTCGTTAATTTATCGCTAATTTTCATATTTATAGTAGGTGTTCTGTTATATTCGGCAATAATTATCGACTAACGCTCATCGAACAATCGCTTTTTGATTTAAACAGTTATATATGAGAAACAGCATCATGATCCTGCTGATGGCGGGAATTGCCTCACAGTCCTGCACGGCGCAAAAGCAAAAGGCACCTGCCGACGCCGCAGCCTACGTTTCGACCATCACGGCGGCCGAACTCAGCAAGCATCTGCACATTGTCGCTTCGGATGAAATGCAGGGCCGAAACACCGGCGAACCGGGCCAGAAGAAAGCGGGAGAATACCTGATCGCGCAGTATAAAAAAGACGGCATCCCTTTTCCCACGGGCGCCAAGGATTATTACCAGCCTATCCCCGCTTCGTTCTTTGTCAAGACCTTTGCGCCCAAGCTCGGCGACAGCGAAAACATCTGGGCCTTTATAGAAGGATCGGACAAAAAGGATGAAATCGTGGTGGTATCGGCACACTATGACCATGTGGGGATGAAAAACGGCGAGGTTTACAACGGGGCCGATGACGACGGGTCGGGCACCGTGGCACTACTGGAGATCGCCCAGGCCTTCCAGGAAGCCAAGAAAAAGGGACACGGCCCGCGCCGCTCTGTCCTGATCCTGCACGTGACCGGGGAGGAACACGGGTTGCACGGTTCGCGGTTCTATTCTGAAAATCCACTCTTCCCGCTTAAGAACACCGTGGCGAACGTCAACATAGACATGATCGGGCGAAGGGATACTTTCCATCCGGACACGAACAACTATGTTTACGTCATCGGGTCTGACAGGTTGTCCACCGACCTGCACAACGTAACCGAGGCGGCCAATGACAAATACACCAAGCTTGCGCTGGATTACAAGTACAATGACCTGAACGACCCACAGCGCTTCTATTACCGGTCAGACCATTACAACTTCGCCAAGAACGGCATCCCGTCGGTGTTCTTCTTCAACGGGACGCATGAGGACTACCACAAACCCGGCGACGATCCTGAAAAGATCGAGTACGATGCGCTGGAGAAACGCACAAGGCTGGCCTTTGCCACCGCGTGGGAAATCGCAAACCGCGAGGAGCGGTTAAAGGTCGATAAGGATGGAAAATAAGCAAAGGCCCTTTCGGGCCTTTTTTAATTGTTGCCGGTAGATTGGTTCTGTGACGGATTTCGGCTGTCGATGATCTCGGTGGGCATTCCGGTAAGCTCCTTCACTTTTTCATAATCCTGCATGCTGCTTGTGATCCCGTAAACCTTTACGGTGTTCATGCCGCCGTGGATGATGGAATATATCCGTATGGATTCGGGAAGACAGGTCAGGAACTCGCGAAGTTCCGGCTCATGCTGGTAATAAAACGGGTCGCGGATTTCAATCAGGAAAAGAAAATCGGCTTTGGCAAGGGTATTTGAGGCATTCATGTATTTTGGTATTCTACTGTAATTGCAAACGTAGGATCTACGCCGCCCTAAATTAAAAAAGGCATAAATAAATCACAAGATTTGTTATCAACAGCTGATGGTGAAAAAACCCTACGAGTTGTTCAGGTTTTCATTCTTGATGATGGTGATCTTGCCGATGTCCACCGCTCCCGAATTGTCCTTTACGATCCTGATTCCAAATACGTTGACGGGAATATCGATACCGGATTCGGAATGTCGCATTTCCTCGAGGATGTTCTCGTAATTGAGCGGGTGCAGCACGATAGAATCG
>SXQR01000103.1 GCA_005792865.1 Flavobacterium sp.
AATTTAAATTATGGACCTGACCTGGAACGAATTTGAGCGCGTGGAGATGCGCGTGGGGACGGTGGTTTCGGCGAAAATTTTTCCCGAGGCCCGCAATCCCGCCTACAAGCTGGAGATCGACTTTGGACCCTCGATTGGTATCCTGCAGAGTTCCGCGCAGATAACCAGGCGCTACTTGCCCGATGAACTTGAGGGCCGTCAGGTGGTGGCGGTGGTCAATTTTCCGCCCAAACAGATCGGTCCGGTGCGGAGCAAATGCCTGGTACTGGGGGCAACGGACCATCTGGGCGATGTGGTACTGCTCTCGCCCGATGCCCGCGTTCCCGATGGCTGGCCCGTCAAGTGATCACTTCATGAGGTGCTCGGCGGCGAGCTGGCCAACGGGCCTTCCGCCCACAAAAACGTTCTCGATGACGGCCTCACCGTTGAGGACGCGCACCTTGACGAACGAGGTGACCGAATCGGGAAGTTTCATGTAAAGGTCCTCCGCAGCGGGCGCCTTGGTCTCCTCCATGTAAAAGCGGTCAAACGGAAATGCAAAATTCACCATGTTCCCCCTTTTGTATTCCATCCGCACGCGCAAATAGTCACCGTCTTTGGGCTCGTTCGCGGTAAGCGAATCCACGCGCGCAAATCCATCCCGGCCCGTTGAAAGCCAGGCAAAGAGTTCCTCCGGAATTTGGGTCGTGTCCCGAATGATGGCGGGTTCGGTGGGCATGAAGAGCCTGACGTACTTGCCGCGCATGTAATCGGTTGGGTCGATCGGACGGGTCACAAACCTGAATTCGCGCCCTTGCTCGAGGATCGTTTCGCGTTCAGATATCATGCTCACCGGCACGGCGATCTGCGCGATAAAAAGCAGGATGAGCCCAATGAGCAGTTTATTGCGAGGCATGGCGTCGTTTTTTTAACAGGTAGAGGTTGGCAACGATGAAACCGGCACCCACAATGATGAAGGAAATCCCCCGGAGCACGAAGCTGACATCTGAATCGAAAAAGCGGCACAGGACGAGGGCACCGATGGCCAAAAGGCCGTAGTTGAGCAGGATGAGATGCTGGGTCCTGAGGCCGGCCCGGATGTATCCAAGCCCGATGTAAAGCACCAATAGGTTGACGCCCGCATAGGCCATGGGCGTCGCGCATCCGATGAGGAAAATGACGGGAAAGGCCACGATGGCGATGCCCGCGTAGTGGAAACCGCTCCTGTTCTTATAGGAAAGGTAGATGCCGGCCGCCGTCAGTGCAAGCGCAACCAGGGCCTCGCGCGACATCAGTGCAGCCACGGGCAGTTTATCGACGTCTTTCCAGATCGTATCGAACGAGGCCGCCAGCAGCATGGCGACGGTTCCCAGCGAGCCGATCGCCCCAAAAGTGCGTGCCGCATACCCGTTTCCGGCAAGGCTTCCGCCGTGGACCAGCAACCCAAAGAAGGAGATGTAGGCCGCGTACATGATCACGCCGTGGTCTTTTGCAAAAGTGCCGAGCATGACCAGTACCGATAAGGGCAAGAGCCAATTGTGGATGCGCGTGAATTTGGATGCGGGGCTGTGTCGCAGGATTGACAAATAGTGCGGAACGACGGCGGCAAGCATCAGCCAATATTGCCACGGCAGTTCCGGATTTTGGAAATAGCCCTTTCCCGCGCCAAAAAGGGTAATGCCCGCGAGGTAAAATATCGATACCGACGAAGATCGCATGATATAAACTATGGGCAGAATGAGCAGCATCCACGTGAAAAGGAATGCGCTGAGGTCTCCCGGTATGTTGTAGACCTGGCTGATGAGCGAAATCACCGCACCGACACCGCAACAAAGGAACAGCGACGATCCTTCGGCCCAGGAGGCATCTGTTTTTCTCCTCCAGAAGGCAAAGGCCGTGAGCGCCTGTCCGGCCAGCATCGGCAAGAAGGCGAATGCCGTCCGCATGCCGCGAGAAAATTCGTCCCAGTTGTGCGCGATGAGCAGGATCACGCCCAGGCCTATGATCAACCCGCCCAGTATGCCAAAAACGGTAAACTGCGTTTGCGACGTGGGCCGGCGTGCCTGCAGGTACGTCTCGATCCGGACCGCGGTTTCACGGTCGATGATCCCGGCCTCGACCAGGTGCGTCAGTTCGTTTCGTAGGTCCATAAAAAAAGCCCGGCGGACCGGGCGGTATCAGTATCAGATGTCGTCAAAATCGATGTCGGTGAAACTTCCTGTCACCTGCGGGGCCGTCTCGCGGTGTTCAACGTATTCCTTTTTGTAGTCTTTCTGGTGGCGCTCGCTGATCACTTCCTCGCCCTTGTTGCTCAGGACGTAATCGGTCATCTCGCCCAGGATGTCGGCGAACGCCGCGAAATCCTCCTTATACAGGTAAATCTTGTGCTTCTTGAAGTGGAAAGATCCGTCTTCTTCGGTGAATTTCTTGCTTTCGGTGATTGTAATGTAGTAGTCTTCGGCACGCGTCGCCCTGACATCGAAAAAGTAGGTCCTCCTCCCGGCGCGCAGCACCTTTGAAAAAATTTCCTCTTTTTCCAGCATATCATTTTCTCTCATCGTCACAACATTTTGTTTAAAGTCCCTCAAAAATGAAAAAAAATCGATTATAAAACAAAAATTTAGGTTAAATCTTTTTCAGACAACTGCCGCAGATACAGATCGCGGTAATAGCCATCGCGGTTTACAAGCTGATTGTGAGTTCCTTGCTCCAGGATGCGGCCGGCCTCCAGGATGATGATGTGGTCGGCGTTGCGCGCCGCCGAGACCCGGTGGCTGACGATGACCGTCGTGCGTCCCTTTGAGAAGGTCGAGAGATTGGTAAGGATCGCCTCCTCGGTTTCGGTGTCCACCGCCGAAAGGCAATCGTCAAGCAGGAGGATCTTGGGGTCCTTGATCACCGCGCGCGCAATGGAAACGCGCTGCTTCTGGCCACCCGAGAGCGTGATGCCCCTTTCGCCCAGCACCGTTTCATATTGCATCTTGAAGCCCTCGATATTCTCGTGGACGGCGGCGGTCCTGGCCGCACCGATAACTTCTTCCATCGAGGCGTTTTCCTTTCCGAACAAGATGTTGTTGCGGATCGAGTCCGAAAAAAGGAACGCATCCTGCGGCACGATCCCGATGCTTTTGCGCAGGTCGCCAAGGTTGACGCGGCTGATCTCTCGACCGTCGACCAGGATGCTTCCGCCCGTGGCGTCGTAAAGCCTGGCCATCAGGGAAAGCACGGTGGACTTGCCCGAACCGGTCTTGCCCAGGATCGCAAGGGTCTGGCCTTTTTGGACCTTGAACGATACGCCGTCCAGAGCGGTGATCCCGGTGTCGTCATAAGTAAAGCTGACATTGACAAAATCAATCGTTCCGTGTATCTCCGATGGTTCGGGATGCAGGTTGCGGATGTCCGGCTCGATCTTGAGAAATTCGTTGATGCGTTTCTGCGAGGCTTCGGCTTCCTGGACCATCGACGAGACCCAACCCAGCGACGCGACCGGCCAGGTGAGCATGTTGACGTAGAGGATGAATTCGGCGATGGTGCCGATACTGGTGATGCGCCCGTCGATGTACATCGAGCCGCCCACGTAGATGACGACCAAATTGGAAACCCCGATCAGGGCCAGCATCAACGGCCCGAATAGCGATTGCACGCGCGCCAGGTCCATGCTTTTTTCCTTGCTTTCGACAGAGAGCGCTGCCATTCCGTTCTGGTATTGGTCCTCAAGCGAATAGGCCTTGATCACGCGGATCCCCGAGAAAACCTCTTGCGAATAACTCGACACTTTGGAAAGGTATTGCTGGAAAACCGTCGACCTCTTGTTGATTTCGGTGGAGAGGCGGAAGATCGCGTAGGACAGGATCGGCAGCGGCAGGAGCGTATAGAGCGTCAGCAGGGGAGAGACCCTGTACATGAAGATGATCACGATCGCAAAGCGGATGAAGGTGTTGATCGTATACATGACCGCAGGCCCTACGTACATGCGGACCTTGCCCACATCCTCGCTGATCCG
>SXQR01000104.1 GCA_005792865.1 Flavobacterium sp.
AATCACTGAGGGTTACAAAATTATTGTTACTTTAGATGGCGATAACGGCGTGACCTTGCAGGATTGCATCGACATCAGCAGGGCCATAGAGCACAACCTGGACCGCGAGGAACATGACTTTTCACTTGAGGTCGCCTCGGCAGGGGTTTCAACCCCGCTAAAGCTAGTCCGCCAGTACAAAAAGAATGTCGGCAGGACCCTTAAGGTCAGGACTGCGGCTGACACCATCGAAGCGCGTTTGGCCGAAGCCCATGACACACACATTGTCCTGGAATGGGAAGCGCGCGAGCCCAAGAAAATCGGCAAGGGAAAAGAAACCGTCAGCAAAAGGCTCGAATTGCCCTATGCCGACATCAAGGAAGCAATCGTTACAATAACTTTTTAAAATTATAGAGTTGGCATGGAAAATTTAGCACTAATAGAATCGTTTTCAGAGTTCAAGGATGACAAGCTCATTGACCGCGTGACGCTCATGGCTATTCTCGAAGACGTATTCCGCAACGCGCTGAAAAAGAAATATGGTTCCGATGAGAATTTTGACATCATCATCAACCCGGACAAGGGGGATATGGAAATCTGGAGGAGAAGGGTGATCGTTGCCGACGAGGACCTCGACCTTGAAAACGAGGAAATTACCCTGACCGAAGCCCGCAAGATCGAACCCGATTTCGAGATCGGCGAAGAGGTCTCTGAAGAAGTGAAGCTCATCGACCTTGGCCGCCGCGCCATTTTGGCCCTGCGCCAAAACCTGATTTCAAAGATCCATGAACACGACAATACCAACCTGTACAAGCAGTTCAAGGACCTGATTGGCGAAATCTATACCGCCGAGGTGCACCACGTAAGGCCGCGCGTCGTGATCCTGGTGGACGATGAAGGAAACGAGATCGTCCTGCCAAAGGAGAAGCAGATCCCGTCCGACTTTTTCCGCAAGGGCGACAGTGTCCGGGGCATCATCGAAAACGTCGAGCTCAAGGGCAACAAGCCACAGATCGTCATGTCGCGTACATCCGAGAAATTCCTCGAGAAATTGTTCGAGCAGGAAATCCCTGAAGTTTTCGATGGCCTGATCACCGTTAAGAACGTCGTGCGCATCCCCGGCGAAAAGGCCAAGGTTGCCGTTGATTCATACGATGACCGCATCGACCCGGTTGGCGCCTGCGTGGGGATGAAGGGAAGCCGCATCCACGGCATTGTTCGTGAACTTGGAAACGAGAACATCGACGTGATCAATTATACGACCAACACCCAGCTGTACATCACCCGTGCGCTGAGCCCGGCCAAAGTTTCTTCCATCAAGATCAACGAGGAGGACAAGCGTGCCGAGGTATTCCTCAAATTGGAGGAAGTCTCCAAGGCCATCGGCCGTGGCGGCCACAACATCAAGCTCGCCGGATTGCTGACGGGTTATGAACTGGACGTCATCCGCGAGGGCAGCCTGGTGGAGGAAGAGGATGTCGAGCTCTCCGAATTCTCGGACGAGATCGACGGCTGGATCATCGACGAATTTGCAAAAATCGGCCTTGACACGGCCCGCAGCGTATTGAAACAGGATGTCAATGACCTGGTACGCCGCACCGACCTCGAGGAAGAGACGATTCTCGACGTCATGAGGATCCTCAAGGAGGAACTTGATAATTAGCATCGCACAACACAACTGAAGCGCAATTAAATTTATATGTCTGAAGAAAGAGTAATAAGAATTAACAAGGTTTTACGGGAATTCAACATCTCGCTCGACCGTGCCGTGGAATATCTCAAGGAGAAGGGCATCGCGATCGATTCGAATCCCAACGCCAAGATCAGTGACCGTGAATACGGCATCCTGCAGGGCGGTTTTGCCGGCGACAAGGGCAACAAGGCCGCGTCGATCGAGTTGGGTGAGGAAAAGCGCAAGGAGAAAGAAGCCCTGAGGCTGGAGCGCGAACGCGAGATCGAGGAAAAACGCCGCCAGGACGAGGAACGCCGCACGCAGGAGGTCATCAAGGCCAAAGCTGTCGTTTCCGGGCCCAAGCAGGTGGGAACCATTGACCTCGCGCCAAAGAAACCCGTTGCACCGGCAGCTGCTGCGCCTTCAGACACCGCTCCAGCCGAAGCGCCCAAGCAGGAGGCAGCTCCTGTCCAGGAAACGGTCCAGGAAGCCGCGCCCACTGCAGCATCGGCACCTACTGCAACCCCCGCCGGAGAAAAGCCGGCAGAGGAATTTGCGACACAGTACAAGAAACTTTCCGGCACAACGCTGACCGGGCAGACCATAGACCTGTCGCAGTTTGAAAAGCCAAAGAAAAAGAAAGAGGACCTTGCTATAAGGCCCAACACGCAAAACGCGAACAGCGCTGCGAACAAGAACAAACGCAAGCGCATACCTACCAAACCGGGCGAATCTCGTCCTGGATTTGGCGGAGGTGCGGGAGCGCGTACCCAGGGCGGCGCACGTCCGGGTGGAATCGGCAAGGGAAGGCCTGCCATCGTGGCCAAGGTCGAGCCTACCGAGGAAGAAGTAAAGAACCAGATCCGCGAAACCCTCGAAAAACTTCAGGGCAAGGGCGGAAAATCCAAGGCAGCCAAATACCGCCGGGACAAACGCGATACGCACCGCCAGAAATCCGAAGACGAACAGCGTTCGTTGGAAGAAGGTAGCAGGACGCTCAAGGTCACCGAATTCGTGACCGTTGGCGAAATAGCCACCATGATGGATGTGCCCATCAACAAGGTAATCGGAACATGCATGTCGCTGGGCATCATGGTGACGATGAACCAGCGACTCGATGCCGAAACGCTTACGATCGTTGCTGATGAATTCGGGTTCGACGTTGAATTCATCACCACCGACCTTGAAGAGAACATCCAGGTCGAGGAAGACCGCGCCGAGGACCTTGTCACCCGCGCGCCGATCGTGACCGTCATGGGACACGTTGACCACGGTAAGACGTCACTTTTGGATTACATCCGTAAGGAAAATGTAATCGCTGGCGAATCGGGAGGTATCACGCAGCACATCGGCGCTTACGGCGTTACCCTTGACAACGGCCAGAAAATAGCGTTCCTCGATACTCCGGGACACGAAGCGTTTACCGCGATGCGTGCCCGTGGTGCCCAAGTAACCGATATCGCGATCATCGTGATCGCTGCCGACGACGACATCATGCCACAGACCAAAGAGGCCATCAGCCACGCGCAGGCGGCCGGCGTTCCGCTGATCTTCGCGATCAACAAGGTCGACAAGCCAAACGCGAACCCTGAGAAAATCAAAGAGCGTCTTGCAGGGATGAACCTCCTGGTCGAAGACTGGGGCGGAAAGATCCAGTCGCACGATATTTCGGCCAAAACCGGTATCGGCGTCAAGGAACTGCTGGAAAAAGTATTGCTAGAGGCCGAGATCCTCGACCTAAAATCGAATCCAAACAAGCCGGCATCGGGAACCGTGGTCGAAGCGTTCCTCGACAAAGGAAAAGGATATGTTTCAACGATCCTCGTCCAGAACGGTACGCTTAAGGTTGGCGATTACATGCTGGCCGGGAAGCACCACGGAAAGATCAAGGCGATGCACGACGAACGCGGCCATGTGGTCGTTTCGGCCGGGCCATCGACGCCGGTCTCGGTATTGGGACTTGACGGGGCTGCCACTGCCGGTGACAAGTTCAACGTCTTTGAGGACGAGCGCGAAGCCAAGCAGATCGCCGCGAAACGCACGCAGTTGATGCGTGAGCAATCGGTCCGTACACAGCGCCATATTACGCTTGCCGAAATCGGAAGGCGTATCGCACTCGGACAGTTCAAGGAACTCAACATCATCCTCAAGGGAGACGTGGACGGATCGGTGGAAGCGCTTTCGGATTCCTTCTCGAAACTTTCGACCGAGGAAATCCAGATCAACATCATCCACAAAGGCGTTGGTGCGATCACCGAAACCGATGTCATGCTGGCATCTGCTTCGGACGCGATCATCATCGGGTTCAACGTTCGACCTTCGGGAAGTGCGCGAACCCTTGCCGACAAGGAGGAAATCGATATCCGTAACTACTCGATCATCTACGATGCCATCGACGACCTGCGCGACGCGATGGAAGGCATGCTTTCACCTGAAATGAAGGAGGAAGTCACCGGAACCGCCGAGATCCGAGAGTTGTTCAAGATTTCCAAAGTGGGAACCATTGCGGGATGTATGGTCACCGACGGCAAGATTTACCGCTCATCCAAGATCAGGATCATCCGCGAAGGCGTTGTGGTCCACACGGGCGACCTGACCGCGCTCAAGCGTTTCAAGGACGACGTCAAGGAAGTATCCAAAGGGTATGATTGCGGTATCCAGATCAAGAATTACAACGACATTGAGATCAATGACACCATCGAAGCCTTCCAGGAGGTTGCGGTCAAGAAGAAACTCAAATAAACAACAGGCCCCGACACAAGCGGGGCTTTTTTTATGGCAGACATTTACTGCTGATTTTCTCCTTTTTCGGGTTGTGTTCAGGATTATCGAGGTAAGTAGCCGCAACCTAACGTATTTCACAAGTTGACAATGCAACAATCACCATTGTGTCCGAACTGGCTTTACGATTTGAACCGAAAATTCGTCGGATAACCCCAGACAAACTGAAAGGTGACAGCTGACAGCTGAAGGCTCT
>SXQR01000105.1 GCA_005792865.1 Flavobacterium sp.
GATACTCAGGATAAGCCCGGCCGTGTAATGCATGACAAAAAAGCCCAGGAGGACTTTCCACCAGGTTATGCCAAAGATGATGGGCAGTGCGATCCAGATGCAGGCATAGATGATCTTGGTGATGATGAGCGTGGTCCACAAAACCTTCGGGCTTTTCATTTCGCCGTAGGAGAGCTTGCGCTTGACGTAGTTGCGCATTTGCTTGAAATCGGTGGTAAGGGCCCAGTTGAAGGTCAGCAATCCGTAAAGGAAAACCGAGTAATAATGCTGGAACTTGTGAAATTTGTACCAGGGGGCTTCCTGCGTAAAGCGAATGATCCTGCCGGCCTCAAGGTCTTCATCATGGCCGTGGATGTTGGTGTAGGTGTGGTGCAATACATTGTGCTGGACCTGCCAGTTATAAACGTTTCCGGCCAGGATGTAAATGCTCCCGCCCATGATCTTGTTGATCCAGGGTTTGGTGGAATAAGAACCGTGGTTCCCGTCGTGCATGACGTTCATCCCGATTCCCGCCATCCCAATGCCCATCACCACGCTCAAGAGCAAATGCGCCCAAAGCGGGAGGTTGAACGCCATGATCAGGAAGTATGGCGCCAGGAATATTGAGAAAAGGACCACGGTCTTGAGGTGGATCTTCCAGTTGCCGGTTTTCTTAATGTTGTTGTCTTTGAAATAGGCGTTTACGCGGGTATTCAGGGTCCTGAAAAACTTGAGGCTGTCCTGCTTGGAAAAAGTCGGGATCTGGGTATTCATAAATTATGGTGCGCCAAAAAATTACGCGCTCAAAGGTAGTTATTAATTAAGTATTGAAACGGCGGAATCGGCAGAAAATTTCATCCCGAATCCCTTACTTTTGCACAATCTGCAGGTATTTGCACAAAAAGTAATTTGTTCCGATGGAAAAACTTCTCACGCATTTTCCCAATCTGTCCGAAGCCCAGATCCGCCAATTTGCGATGCTCCAACCGCTTTATGCCGACTGGAACGCCCGGATCAACGTGATCTCAAGGAAGGACATCGACGAACTCTACTTGCGCCACGTGCTGCATTCACTTGCGATTGCGAAGGTCCAGCCGTTTTTGCCGGGATCTTCGGTCATGGACGTGGGTACGGGTGGCGGTTTTCCCGGGATTCCGCTTGCCATCCTGTTCCCCGATACCCGTTTTCTATTGGTCGATTCCATCATGAAGAAGATTGCCGTCGTGCAGGCCGTCGCCGAGGCGCTCGAACTTGAAAACCTGAAGGCAGAAAAAGCCCGTGCCGAAACCGTCGCCGGGAAATTTGATTTCATCGTGAGCCGCGCGGTGACGCAGATGCCGGAATTCGTCACTTGGGTTAAGGGCAAGATCAGACCCGACAGCCGGCACAAACTTGCAAACGGCATCCTGTATCTCAAGGGTGGCGACCTGACCGAAGAACTTTCGGGGTTCCCAAAGGCCGTGCAATATGCAATCTCCGATTTCTTTCCCGAAGAATTCTTCGAGACCAAAAAGGTGGTCCATCTTCCGTTAAAATAAAACCCCGGGGTTTCCGGGGCTTTCAATTAATTTTTGACAATCTTTTTCGTAACCGATTTTCCATCGGAAGAGATGGTCATCAAGTAAATGCCGCGTTCCAATTGCACCGGCATTGTATGGTAGCCGTAAATGCTGAGGTTTTCTGCCGAGAAAACTTCTTTGCCCGAGACATCTGCAATCCTGAAATCCGCATTGTTTAGTGCGTTAGCCGACAGGATATTCAACTGATTTGAGACCGGGTTCAGCACCTGTAAACCGGTTAACTGGTTTTCGCCAACGGTCATGACCGGATTCAGGATTTCGTCCAGGACAAAGGCAAGGTTTGCCGCGGTGAGCGTGACGTGGTCCTCGTTGACAGGTGGCACGAACGTCGCATCGAACGGGGTTGCGGTAGAGGCGGTCACCGGTGCGTACCAGTTGGGATTTTCCACGGCCAGCGCGCTCAGCGTGGGGACAAACGTGAAATATTCAATTTCAAGATTGTCGAAGAATTCGGTCAGGAGTGCGTTGGTCCCCGCCATATCTGCGAGCGAGGAAAGGTTGAACCTTGACCCCGGCGCCGAATCAAGCCCCGAACTTACCGCCGGAGCCTGTGAATTCGCCATGCTCTCAAACACCGTCACCCAAAATCCGAACAGCAGCGTCTGCCCCCTGAAGCGGCTCACCTGTGTCGTTGCACCGGCCGCGGGCGTGAATTTCAGGTTGATGATCGCACGTTCGGTGTCGGTAATCTGGAAAGTATGGTCCATGACCGTCATTGCGGGGGTGCCGTTCATAGTCGCGTTCCCGCTGCCGTTGGCGATGGCAATGTTGCGCGTGTTTTGAGGGAAGCCCATCGCATCCAGTTCGGATTGGAAGGGGGCGCGGAAGCCCGGCTTCCCCGTTGGGAGCGTGACCGAATTATTGAATTCAAACTCGCTTCCCGCCTGCAGGTGGCCTTCAAAATGGTCCACGAGCATCTGGCGTGAGGCCGTGCTGCGCAGCATGGCATCGACCACGATCTGCAGCGTTGCATCGCCAAGCGGTCCGTAGGCCATGTAATTGAAGAGGTGCTGGAACCCGATGGGGATATTCGCGCCCTTGTGTGGGGCGTCAAATGAGACATACAGCCTGGTGTCGTGGGCAAGGCCGTTCATTTCCATGTACCGAAGCGCATATCGCGAAATCAGGCCGCCCATGCTGGGCCCGATCACGACATTTTGCTCGTCGCCCGATTTCGCGGCATTGACCTGGTTGAGCAGTTCCACGAGCACCATCGCGTTGCGCTGGATGTAGTCGGAGCCGCCGCTGACAAAGGTTTCGGTGCCCGTCCGTGTATAATTGGGAAAGTTCAGGAGCACGATATCATAGCCCTGCGCGCGAAGGTCGTCGGCCAGGTTTTGCCCGGCGCCATAATTGAGAAGTTCATAGATCATAGGGATCGATCGCGCATCGTTTGGATCGAACCCGTCCACGAGGATGATTGGCTTGTCAAGGATACCGTCGCCGTAGTCCAAAAATATCTCGTATTCGCCCTCGCCCAAAAATGCCGAGGTTTCATCATATCCCTGAAACGGGATTGTTGCGATAATTGGTTCAATGGCCTGTGGCTGATGGTTTTGTGCGGCCAGGCCTGTCGCGAAAATGTAGGCCAGAATCGTAATTTTCTTCATGCGATTACTCTTTAATGATTTTTATGGCCGACGATCCTCCATCGGTTGATAGGTTTAGCACATAAAAGCCTTTTGCAAGCGCCGAAATATCAATGGTTTGATATTGTCCTTGTGCCGATGCGACCGTGCGACCGTTGATATCAGCGATTGCGTAACCCGACATGATCCTGCCTTCCAGGTTGAGGTTAAGCTGTCCAGATGTGGGATTGGGCCATACCGAAACAACCTGCTTTTGTTGTTGTGGGTTCGACAGTACTACCGACGGATTTGTGTAGTGTAACTCGTACGAGGTTTCATTAATGCCGAGAAGTGGAAGGTCGGCGAAGGTTTCATAGGCGATGATGGCAGGCATCGCGGGAAGGTCGCCATAATAGATGTAGCGCGTCTGGACGATCGTCCCCACATTGCCCAACCCCGAAATCTCAAGGTTTATGGTCTCGACAATCGTGAGTCTTGAAGTCTCGAAAGTCCCTACCGTTGCGTCATCGGTTACAACCGTACCGTATGCATCGAAGGTCGAGACGATATCGCCGGAGAAGGTTCCGGGCGTACCATCAAAATTAAAGGTTCCGGAGAATTCATCGGTGTTGGAAAAGCCGTAGGATATGGGAAAGGCGCCGATCTCGGCGGGGTCGGTGTAATTAAAGCTGATGCCCGCACCCTGAAGACCGCGGATGGTGGTTGGCCCGTCGCTGAGCAGGGAGCGGCTCTCATCGACCAAAACGCCGTCAAAATCATAATAGGAATCGGTGACGATTCGGGTGGTGCCGGGAAATTCGTTGAGGTCATCCTCATTGGGCAGCGAATTGGAATACACCACGCCTCCAAAAAATTGCAGGCCGTTGAATGTCCAGGTCTGTTCGCCGGTGCCCGCATGGCCGTAATCGGCGGCATTGCCTGCCTGAAGGTAGGTCCTGCTGCATGAGCCGTCCCAATCGCTGAAGCTGCTGCAAATAGTCGCATCGTAAAAACCCAAGTAATGCGGAATGGGTTCCTGCGCAAAAGAGAGAGCGGGAAGTAAAAGGAGTAGTAGTTTTTTCATATAGGTTGGTTTGTTACCCAAATTTAAAATAACTTTTTGAATATCAGCTTGTAAAAATGGTTCAGACGAAAAATGCGTGAGCGGTAGAGGCGGCATCCTTTTTTGAGGCACGAAAAAAAGATAGAGCCGATGACGCGACGGCGCCCCGAATGGTCCTTGGAGAAGGACGGAGTTGTTGCGCCGGCACGCCCAAAAACCATTATAAAAAAGCCATAAAAAAACCGCCCGAAGGCGGCTCGTTATTATTTCCCCAAAAACGGGTAGCGGTAGTCCCGCGGCGTGACAAAGGTCTCCTTGATGGTCCTTGGCGAGACCCAGCGCAGCAAATTGAGCGCCGATCCGGCCTTGTCATTGGTCCCCGAAGCACGCGCGCCGCCAAACGGCTGCATGCCCACCACGGCCCCGGTTGGCTTGTCATTGATATAGAAATTCCCCGCCGAATTCTTCAGGCGGTCGGTCGCATGTGCGATGGCATAGCGGTCCTGGCTGAAGATGGCGCCGGTAAGGGCGTATTCGGATGTCGTGTCCACGAGTTCGAGCGTCTCTTCCCATTTGTTGTCGTCGTACACATAGACGGCGATCACGGGGCCAAAAAGCTCCGTGCACATGATCACGTATTTTGGATTGGTCGTGAGGATCACCGTCGGTTCGATAAAATAGCCTTTCGACTTGTCGTATCCGCCGCCAATGATAACTTCGGCGTCGCTGTCACTCTTGGCCTGATCGATGAATTTAGCCAGCTTGTCAAACGAACCCTCATGGATCACAGCGGTCATGAAGTTGCCAAAATCTTCGGGGGAACCCAATTTGATGGACTTGACCTCCTTTTCCAGTTTCTCGCGGACTTCGGCCCACAGGCTCTTTGGAATGTAAGCGCGGCTGGCTGCAGAACACTTCTGTCCCTGGAACTCGAACGCGCCGCGAACTATCCCGGCAACCACCTCGTCAACATTGGCGCTCGGATGGGCGAGTATGAAGTCTTTTCCGCCGGTTTCGCCCACAATGCGCGGGTAGGTTTTGTAATTGTGGATGTTGGTCCCGATCTTGGCCCAAATGTCCTTGAACACGTGCGTCGAACCGGTAAAGTGCACGCCTGCAAAATCAGGGCTTGCGAGCAGCGTTTCGGTGATCATGACGGCATCGCCCATCACGACGTTGATCACGCCATCGGGCAACCCGGCCTCGCGGAAGACATCGATGATCACCTTGGCCGAATATACCTGGCTGTCGCTGGGCTTCCAAACCACCACGTTGCCCATCATTGCCGCGCTTGCGGGAAGGTTCGCAGCAATCGCGGTAAAGTTGAACGGCGTGATCGC
>SXQR01000106.1 GCA_005792865.1 Flavobacterium sp.
AATCATGCAGCGATACGGCATCGAACGTTTCGGCATCGGTGATGGAGAAGGTCACGGGCCCTTCCTTAGCGATCCGGACGCCGAGGGCCACCGGTGCGCCGTCAAATTCACCGCGCGCCTGGATGACGAGTTTTTTATCGGAATGCGTAAAGTACACATCGTTGCTCTGGGTATCAATCTGAAGCGCATCGTATCCCGTATCATAGCCCTTGGTGGCATTGCCCGGAAGGTACGCCAAAAGCAATTGCCTTTTGATATCGCCTGCCGCGCTCGTGAAATTCACACGCATCTTTTTGGCAGATGGAACCGGCGGCCTGAACATTGGGTTTGACATTACGTCAGATTCCAGGACGAAGGCGCGTTGCGTATTCCGGAAGGTAATGGTTCCGCCCGTGGAACTTCCGAACAGCAGGAAACCTTGTCCCACCGGAATATAGCGACCCGGTGTGCGGTTGCTGGACCCTGCCGAACTGATGCCCACCGGCGCGACGGGCGGCGTGGCCCCGGTGAGGTTGATCGTGGCGTATCCGCCTTCATAGTTGGCCGTGATGTGGCTGGAGTTGGTCGTGAACTGCTCCCAGAAATAAAGCGTTCCCGTGGTGGTCGAAAGGTTGTCGTTGATAAAGGCATGCGCGTCAAGTGCACACGGATACGGATTTCCGCTCAGGTTCATATTGTTGGCCGAAACCATGCTGGTGAACTGCCCGTTGTTGGGCTTGCCTACAAACGTATAGTTTTGCTGCGGTGCCGACGTTCCCGAACCCTTCATGGTATAGCCCTGGCCCGCGGAGAGTATGCCGGTTTGGTAAATGCAGCTCCAGCTGGCGTACGCCCCCGAACCGTTTTGGTACTTGTTGATCCAGAAAGGCGAAAGGCTGATGGGCGACGTTGGCGATCCGTTATAACCGCTGATCCAGTTCACGGGTTGCGGGTTGGCGGGGTCGGTTCCGTCAAATAGGACGTTGCCCACCGTATAGGTGTTGCCCGCGCCTACGGGCGACGACCAGTAATTGTAGCTGTAATAATTGGATTGGCCCTGCTGGTCCACCAGAAGTTTTCCCGTCCCGGAAGTTGGGTTCAGCGAGGCGCCGTCGGCGGTCTGGACGAGTTGCGACTTGCCGTTGAGCCGGATGTCGCCGCTGGATAACGATAGCGCGTGATGGACGAGAATGCCCGTTCCTGTGGGCACGCTGAGACCTTTTGCACCGGCCTGTGAAGCGATCGTCAGGTCGTAGAAGGATATGGATGACGTAGCATCATAAATGTATTGCCAGTTGCCGGTTTGCCAGCCCATGAAAGTCACTAGCCCGTCACCGGGTGCGAAATTGCCATTTGAGGCCCAGTTGCCCGCCACCGCAAGCCGCCCGGCGTCGGACATCTGCAGTTGTGCCGAACCGTCAATCGAGATGTTGTAACAGCGCGCGGTCAGGTCGGCGGGTGCCTTGGGCGAAAGCGCACTGATGAGGCACAGCGGGGATCCCGATGGAATGATGACATTCGTATTGTTGTTGGGTATGACCCCGCCCGACCAGTTGCGGCAATCGAACCAGTCGCTGCTATGGTTACCGGTCCATCGGCCTACCTCGGCTGCCTGCAGGCTGTAGATCACCGCGGTGGACGCCGAACTCACGTCGTTTGCATTGTTGGTGTCGCCTGAAACCGAGAATACCTCAGCCGAATTGACGACCATCGGCACCGACTCGCAACTGGTGCGCACGCGGATGTAAATGGTCATGGGCATCGAGGCGCTGGTCATCGTGGTCTGCACAAGCGCATTGAGCGTACGGTTTGCCGAATTGTAGGTGAAAAGCACATTGCGCGGATCCGACGGATTCTTGTGGTAGCTGATCAAATCGGCGTTGTCCGGGATAAAATCCTTGATCACCGGGTTGTGCGCATTCTTGTTGGTCAGGTTGCGGATCGTAATGGTATAGTCGATGAAATCCCCAACCATCGCATTGACGTTGTTGGCCGTCTTGACGATCTCCATGTCCGGGGCATTGGGAAGGTTGGCGTTGTTGTTTCCGCAATAGATATAGGTCGAGATATTGGTTTGCATGGTTGCACCCGTGAGGGCCGACGTAGCCGTGACGATCGTGGTGTTCCAGTTTTCGGGCGGCGTGCCGTTTGGCGTTTCAAAAAGCATCATCAGGGTGTAGGACTCGCCCGGATCCAATTGCGGGGTCCCTGAAATCGGCACCCCCGTCAGGGATAGGAAAGTCGAGCCCAGCGGATAAAGTGACTGTACCTTGGTCAGCGCGTAGGAATCCGGGACCATGCCAGTATTGGTGATCGTGAACGTATAGTAGGTAATGGCAGGCGACTGGCATTTGATAGCGCCATTGAGCTGGGCCGGCATTGAGAACGATGCGTTGATCGCAAAAGGTTGCGATGCGGCAGACGCGGCATTGGGCTGCGCCGTAGCGATGGAAATCGTGTAACCGCTGCCGGGCAGTGTTCCGTAGGGGATGTTCACCAGATGTGCGATCATGGCCGTTGAAGACGGTGCCGGAGCAGGCGCGACAGCCGAATAAAAGGTACCGATGGGCTGCGGTCCGGTCCCATTTGGCGCGGTGAGATAGACGGTGTAGCCTGTTGAATTGGTGAAATAATTACCTGCAGGACCATTTGTCACCTGGAAGTTCACTGAAACTGTCGACTGTGACGTGGTGACCGTGGGTACACCGATGGCCTGCGCATATGCAACTGCCTGGATAAAAAGGATGTAAAGGCAAAGCAGTGGCCTGCTGAAAAGTAGTTTTTGTTTCATATGAATTTAATTTAGGGGCTTCAATTAAAAATCCTACGAAACCTAAGTCGGTAAATCTGGCTTGGGTTTGGGGAGAACTAATTTAGGGTAGCCATTAAAATAATTCAGTCAAAACGCATTAAAAATCGACGAATAACCTGATTTAAGAATAATTATAAAAAATATACTACAAATTTAAACTTATGAAATTGTGGGTCGGCTTGGGAAAGGTAACCCGAGAAGATATAAACCGTTTTGTGTCGCGGTTAACAAAAGCGTGAGGCGGCCGGACGTAACTTTAGGTAAACCAACAACCAACTCACTATGAATGCAGTAATGAAACTCGTCTGGCTTACCACCATCGTGGTTTTTGCCACGACCATTGTCGCCTATACCGAATTTTCAACCAGCCTGCTCGCCGCTTTGATGCTGATAGGGCCGCCGCTGATCATCTACATGGTCATCCGCGTGCTAAAAGACGCGCACCGCGATAACCTGACCTTCAATGATTGGTATGCCGATAAGCCGCGGAATGTGAAATAACTACTTTTCCCGGATGTAGATGTCGATCGGGACCCCCGAAAAATCCCAGTTTTCCCGAATCTTGTTTTCCAGGAACCGCTTGTAAGGTTCCTTGACGTACTGCGGCAGGTTCGCGAAGAATACGAACTGGGGCGTCGCCGTGGGCAATTGCATGCAGTACTTGATCTTGACATATTTGCCCTTGAGCGCCGGCGGCGGGTAGCCCTCGATGACCTTGAGCATGTAGTCGTTGAATTTTGAGGTCGGGATGCGGGTCGAACGGTTCTCATGCACCTTGACCGTCGTTTCCAGCGCCTTCAATAATCTTTGCTTGGTAAGTGCCGATACGAACAGGATCGGCACATCGGTAAACGGCTCGATTTCCTTCCTGATTTTTTGCTCATAATCACGCGTGGACATTGTATCCTTTTCCACCAGGTCCCACTTGTTGACCAGGATGACGATTCCCTTGCGGTTTTTTTCGGCCAGCCAAAAGATGCTTTGGTCCTGCCCTTCGAACCCGCGGGTCGCATCGATCACCAGGATGCAGATGTCGGCATGCTCAATGGCCCGAACCGACCGCATGACGCTGTAGAACTCGAGGTCTTCCTTGACCTTGGCCTTGCGACGGATCCCCGCAGTGTCGACCAGATTGAACTTGAATCCGAAACGGTCAAATTTGGTATCGATCGCATCGCGCGTGGTGCCTGCAATGTCTGTCACGATGTAGCGGTCCTGCCCGATGAGCGCGTTGATGAAACTCGACTTCCCGGCATTGGGCCGGCCCACGACGGCGAACCGCGGAAGGTCCTGATCATGCTCGGCAGGTTCCGGCTTTTCAGGAAATGCCTTGACGAGCGCGTCGAGAAGTTCGCCTGTGCCGCTTCCCGATATACTGGCGAAAGTGTAATATTCGCCCAATCCCAGGTTGTAGAATTCGATCGCATCTTTTTCGCGCATTGCATTGTCCACCTTGTTTACGGCGAGCAAAACGGGCTTGGTCACCTTCCGGAGGAGTTTGGCAACGGCATCGTCCATCGGGGTGATGCCTTCCTCTACGTCGACCACAAAGATGATCACGTCGGCCTCGTCAATGGCGAGTTCCACCTGTTTGCGGATCTCGGCCTCGAACACGTCATCGGAACCGCGAACGTATCCGCCGGTATCGATTACCGAAAATTCCTTTCCGTTCCATTCGCTCTTTCCGTAATTCCGGTCCCGTGTCACGCCCGCCACCGAATCGACGATGGCTTCACGCCTCTGGATAAGGCGGTTGAAAAGCGTTGATTTCCCTACATTGGGACGGCCGACGATGGCAACAATGTTATTCATGCGTAAAAAAATATTCGGCAAAGGTAGTTTAAAAACTCTAGGCACGCCCGATTGACTTTACAGGGGCAGTCCCTAAAATTTCGCCAAAAGTGGTCCCGGTCGCTGCCTGACGGTTGCCCCTGCCCTGAGGAATGGTTATCTTTGGGGAAAATGCAAAAACATGAAATGCCCGAATTGCAACGAAACACTGACCATGGCCGACCGGAGCGGCGTGGAAATCGATTATTGCCCCAATTGCCGCGGCGTGTGGCTTGACAGGGGCGAACTGGACAAGATCATCGAGCGGTCCATTTCTCCCGCCGTACAGACGCGTTACCCGCAGCACGATGAACGGCGTCACCAGGATCCGCACTACGACTACAAGAAAAAAAGAAAAGACTCTTTCCTTGGGGATTTGTTTGATTTTTAGGACTGAAGATTTTCAATCTTGCCAATGATGACAATGCCAAAGCCGGATCTTCCGGCTTTTTTATTGCAACAAAATGCAAATAATTGTTAAACTAACAATTTTAAAAGTATTACTATTATTTTTGCATGAAATATTATTGGCATGCTCCCAATCATCCGCATCCAGGTCAATCCCAAGATCTACGTAAAAGACCCCGAAACCTCCTCTCTGGGCCGCCGGATCATTGAACACAGCATCGTTTTGATTGACGAGCTGGGATTCGAGAACTTTACCTTCAAGAAACTGGGGGAACGCATCGGTTCCAATGAGAGCTCTATTTATCGGTATTTTGACAGCAAGCACAAGATGTTGCTCTACCTTTCTTCCTGGTATTGGGGCTGGATGGAATACCAGGTGATGCTTGCCACGGCCAACCTGCCCGATCCAATGGCGAGGCTTCGCGCGGCGGTGAGGGTCATATCTGAACCGCCCGTTGACGACACCGCGACCCAACACATCAATGAACGGATACTTTACCGGATCATCGTCGCCGAATTCACCAAGACTTTCCACACCAAGGAAGTGGACGACGAAAACAAGGAGGGGTTTTTCCTGATCTACAAAAGCGT
>SXQR01000107.1 GCA_005792865.1 Flavobacterium sp.
CCGATGCTGGGCCGGCGTGACGAAAACATACCCGATGATCCGGTCTATTGCCGATGGCAGCGAGATATTGGCATGGATGAACTGGGAGAAAGCCACCGAAAGCGACTGGTAGAGAAACACAAGCCACATGGGCGCACCTGTAATCAGCACTGCGAGGACCGTAAAGAAAAACCGGATGACGCTTTCGCCTGGATGGTGGCGGTTGGCCGATGTGGTATCAATACAGGTATCGGTATGGTGGATCAGGTGGAAGCGCCACATCCATTTAGTTCTGTGCTGGACAACGTGGGCCAGGTATGCCCCGATCAAATCCAGCAGCAACAGGCCTGTCAGCAGTGAAAGCCAAGGCCCGAGATCCAGCCAGTGCAACAGCCCGAACCGATTTCGGGTGCACCACTCTGCCGCCATCAGCAACAGGAAGGCAAGGACAAAATTGACCGCGATGGTGGTCAGGGTAAAGAAGATGTTCAGCCCGGCGTGGTGCCATCGCCTGTAGTCAAACCTGCGTTCGGGCACGACGTTTTCAACCAGCCAAAAAACCGCGATGCCCCCGCCAAGGATCAGGCCCCGGTGAAGGGCGGGGATTGCCGAAAAATAATCGATTAACGCCTGCATGCCCAAATTTAAAGACTTTTGTCATTAACTGCGGCGGTCGATTAAATTAAAACGCTCAGGCCTTGAATAGGCGGCCGATGCTTCCCTGCGGAACGTTCATCAGCACGATCGCCGCGATGATCAGCACGATGCCCAGCCATTGGACCGCAACGACCTGTTCGCCCAAAAGCACGAACGCCATCATCACGGAAACAGGCAATTCAAGCGCCGAGACAATGCTGCCCAGCCCGATGCCCGTCAAGGGAAAGCCTGCGTTCATGAGCAGCGGCGGGATGACCGTACCAAAAAGCGCAATCACGATTCCCCACTTGTAGAAGATGTCGTAATTGTATTCGTGCGACTGCGTGAACGCGGCAAAAAGGAACACGACCACCGCGCCGCCCAAAAGCATATACAGGCTTCGTTGCGCCGCCGAAATGTGAACCGCGACACGGTTTGACGCAAACATGGTGGTGGTAAAGGAGGCTGCGGCCAAAAGTCCCCGTACGACCCCGCGCCAATCGGGGAGTTCGCGGCTTGAGAGCAGGTTGGTCGCCATGGCCGTTCCCAGCAGGACGATGGCCACCGCGGCCAGTTTCATATTGGACGGGCGCCTGCGCTCCAGCACCCATTCGAGCAACACGCCCATCCAAACGGTCTGCATCAGCAAAACGATGCCTATCGAGACTGGAATGTATTTGACCGCGAGGTAGTAAAAGATGCTGGTAAGGCCGGTTGAGGTGCCCGTCAGCATCAGGAAAAGAATGTTTCTTGGGGTTGCGGCCACGACCTCGGCGCCTTTTTTGATGCGGCTTGCCGCGTTGATGACGAGGATGGCGATGATGCCGATGATGAATTGTGCCGAGATGACTTCGGCAGGGCTGTAAGGATGGCCGGTGACCCCGATATCGGCATAAGCCAACTTTACGAAAGTCGCCAGCATGCCGTAACTTGTCGCACCCAATGCTACCAGAATCACCCCCTTCAATACAATTTTCCCGGCCATGCCCAAAATTTTGTGCGAAGATAAGCAACGCACGCAAATTGGGGTCGGTCACTGCGAATTTTGGAGGATATCGGCAATCTTGACCGGAATTTCGTCAAAGTCCCGCAGGTTGAGCGGCTTGATGAGAAAGCCTTTTGTGCCCAGGTTCATGCACCGGACTTCGTAAACCGGGTTCAGGGTAGATGAATAAACAAAAGACGGAATATTCGAGAACTTCGGATTGGCACAGATGCGCTCCAGCGCCTCGATCCCGTTCATGATGGGCATGTTGATGTCGGTCAGGATCACGTCGGGGCGCGAATTGTTCGGATCGGCCAAAAAATCCAGCATCTCGCGGCCGTTCTTCACCCATTCCACCGATGTAAAATGCGGGTGCCGGGCAAAAGAATCAAGCATGATCTCGCCATCGTCCAGGTCGTCTTCGGCAATCAATATTTTGTACGCAAACTTCATCAAATGTGGAATTCTACTGGGAAGAAAAGGTTAAAGGTCGAACCTTGCCCCACGATGCTCTCTGCCTCGATCCTGCCGTGGTGGTTCTCCGTGATTTTTTTGCAGATGGCCAGGCCGATCCCGTTCCCGGAATATTCATCGCGCATGTGCAGCCGCTGGAAAATGGTGTAGATCTTCCCAATTTGCGACGCGTCCATTCCGATGCCGTTGTCGGAGATCGCGATGTGGTGGAATTGTTTCTGCGGTTCCACAGGGTCGATTCCGTCGGCAACCGACGTTGTGATCCTGATCTTGGGTGCAACTCCCTCGCGGCTGTATTTCACGGCGTTGGAGATCAAATTGGAGAACAACTGCCGCATCTGGATCTTGCTGCCTTCGATGTCGGGAAGTTCCGATAGGGTGATCGTGGCATCGTTCTCCCGGATCATGAGCTCAAGGTCGTCGAGCACTTCCCGCATGACGCGGTTCAGGCTGATCCGGGACATTTCGGCACGTGTCGCGCTGAAGGCATACTTGACCAGGTCGTCCACGAGC
>SXQR01000108.1 GCA_005792865.1 Flavobacterium sp.
CGACAGGCATCGCCAGAACGCTTATTATAAATTATATTTTTTATTTGTGGCTGTGTATTGATTAGTTAACTAGTGATTATTAATGGATTATAGGATGTGTTTTTGGGCATGGTAGGAGCTTCGCACCAGCGCGCCGCTTTCCACGTGGCGGAAGCCCATCTCCTTTCCGGCAAGTTCGTAATCCTTGAATTGATCGGGCGTGATGAATTCCTTAACCGGCAGGTGTTTCTTGCTGGGCTGCAGGTATTGCCCGATGGTCACGACGTCCACCTGGGCATCGCGGAGGTCGCGCATGGTCTGGAGGACTTCGCCAGGCGTTTCACCGAGGCCAAGCATGATGCCCGACTTGGTGCGCTTTGCCCCCGCCGATTTGAGGTAACGCAGGACTTCGAGGCTCCGGTCATATTTGGCCTGGATGCGCACCTCGCGCGTGAGCCGGCGCACGGTCTCCATGTTGTGGGAAACGACTTCGGGCCCGGCGGCGACAATACGGTCCAGCATGCGTTCCTGTCCCTGGAAATCCGGGATCAGGGTCTCCATCGTGGTTTCGGGGTTCATACGGCGGATGGCCTTGATGGTCTCATACCAGATGATCGAACCCATGTCCTTGAGGTCGTCCCGGTCCACCGATGTGATCACCGCGTGCCTGATTTTCATGATCTTGATGGAGCGGGCCACTTTTTCCGGCTCGTCCCAATCCACCGTCTCTGGCCTGCCGGTCTTCACGCCGCAAAAGCCACAGGAACGGGTGCAGATGTTGCCCAGAATCATGAAGGTCGCGGTGCCTTCGCCCCAGCATTCGCCCATGTTTGGGCAACTGCCGGAGGTGCAGATGGTGTTGAGCTTGTATTTGTCCACCAGGCCACGGAGTTCGGTGTATTTCTGGCCGATGGGAAGCTTGACCTTAAGCCACTTGGGCTTGGCGACGGGTAACGAATTTTCCTGTAATAAATCCATGGGAAGTATTTGAGGTGCAAAGATAAGGATTAATGGATGTCAGATGTGGAATGACGAATGACCAATGACAAATGTCTAGTGACCAATGTCGAATGACGAATGTCGATTCACCAATGTCCGAAGGCGATCAAGTAGGAAATTTGAAGATTTGAAGATTTGAAAATTTGAAAATTGAGGACCGGACACGAGTCGACAAACAATCCACAAGCCACTAACCACCAGCCACTATTCACTCCACAAAATCCAGCTCCCGGCCGTGCGTCTCGCTGATGGTGGCCGTGGCGTAGATCCCCAGCGCAAATACGACGATGCCCACTGCAATCGCCGAACCGATGACTCCGAAACCGGGCTTGAAATAATCAAAGCCCAACAGCATCACGGGAACCAGCCCGCGGACCATATTGGGAACCGTGGTGGTAGCGGTACTGCGGATATTGGTGCCAAACTGCTCGGCCGCGACAGTAACGAACATTGCCCAATAGCCGGTCCCGAGCCCCAGCCAGGCGCAGTAGAAATAATACAGGGCCTCCGTCTTGGCGCTCGTGAGCATCCCGACGATGCCCAGGATGGTGAAGGCCATCATCAGCAGTATGGCGCGTTTGCGTGAACGAAGCCGGTGCGAGAGGAATCCGCTGGCAAAATCGCCCGCCGAGATCCCGACGTATGCCCACATGATCGCCTTGCCCGGGTCGATTGATGCGATCCCCATTGCCGGCGCGAACTGGTTGGCCATCACGGCCAGTATCCCGATGCAGAACCAGGTGGGCATCCCGATGGCGATGCACTTGAGGTACCGGACAAAGCGTTCGCCACTTGTAAAGAAGCTCACAAAGTTGCCTTTTTTGACCGATCGGTCCTTTTCGATCTCGCGGTACATGCCGCTTTCATAGACCCCGATCCGCAACAAAAGCAGCAGCAGGCCCAGGCCGCCGCCGATAAAATAGGCGATGGTCCAACTCCCGGCCAGCTGCACGGTGAGTTGCGCGACCACGGCGCCCATCAACCCAAAGCCGGCCACGATCGAGGTTCCGATTGCGCGCAGCTCCTTGGGCAGGCTCTCTGCCACGAGGGTGATGCCCGCCCCGAGTTCGCCCGCAAGCCCGATGCCGGCAATGAAGCGGAGCGCGGCATAGATCGTGACTTTGTCCCCAAAATTCATTTGCGGCAAAAAACCGCAGGCAATATTGGCCAGGCTGTAGACGATGATGGAGCCAAAGAGCACCGAAAGCCTTCCGCGCTTGTCCCCTAGCACGCCCCAGATAATGCCGCCCAACAGCAGGCCGGTCATTTGCCAGTTCAGGATGAGCGTGCCGGCGGTATCGGCGTCGAGTCCCATATCGCGAAGGCTAGGGACCCGCACGATGCCAAAGAGCAGCAGGTCATAGATGTCCACGAAATATCCAAGCGCGGCCACAATGACGGGAAAACCCAACAAGGTCCTGATCTGCGATTGTTGCTGCATCTTTTTTTTGGCAAATATAGTTTTTCGGTCTTGTGTAGTATAAGTGCCGGCTATTGCATTTTGGGTAAAGTTTATCAAAATGCGATGCTAAATGCCTGTGCCGCACGGTCATTTGCAAGTAATTTTAGGTGATAATCTCAAAATACACTAATATGAAAAAGTTTAGGATCTTGATGGGAATGCTGTTACTGGCCGCCATCGGCACCATGAATGCACAGGTCGAAGTGCGCACCACCACCACAACATTGCCCGATTGGGGCGTTGCCGGCGCCGACAATGCACGCTACTATTATTTGCCTGACATGGAGTCTTTTTATGATGTCCGTTCGGGTGAATTTGTCTATATGAACAACGGATCGTGGGTTCGGGCCAAGGAAGTTCCATCCACCTACGCCAATGTGGACCTTTGGGACACTTATAAGGTTGTGCTCACCGATGACAAGGAACCTTTTGCCGACGTGGACAAGATGAAAATCAAATACGCCAAGGGCTATAAGGGCGAGCCGCAAAAAACCGTAAAGATCAAGAAGAGAAAAGACGGAACCTTGAAGATCAAGGAAAAGTC
>SXQR01000008.1 GCA_005792865.1 Flavobacterium sp.
GAAATTACCGGCTCGAACCGCTTGTATTTCCAGCTTTCGAGCGAAAAAAGCAGTCTTTTTACAAACGAGGTTTCGCTTTGTGCGACGCCGGCAAAATAATCCTGTTCGATGTTGTGCAGGCGCAGTATGCGTTTACGGTCGCTAAAACGGTTTCGGCTTGCCAGCATCGCAGTCTTGAGGCCGTCAAAAAGTATGGGCGCATCGACCGCGGCAATATTTTTTTCCAACTGCGGATGGTTGCGCGAAGCCACCGAAAAGGGCAGGCGCGAAAACGCCAGGAACGGATTGCGGGAAACCCTGTAAAAATGGACGGCCTTGGCAACCGCCTTCAATTCGGGTGAGGGAAGCCTGTCATCCGTCACAAAACAGTGCAGATGGATTTCACACCCGATCGCATGAAGCGCGGCTACTTTAAAATAAACATCGACCACGCCGCCATACACGGGTGGATAGGGATTGTCGAAACTGATGACGTGTAGCGCTTGCACCGGACCAAAAATACGGCTTTTGGGCGTCTTTGCCTATCTTTGGCCAAAACCCGTGCAATGCCCTACTTTTCGGTCGTGATGCCAC
This sequence comes from Flavobacterium sp., assembly GCA_005792865.1. Classification (GTDB taxonomy): domain Bacteria; phylum Bacteroidota; class Bacteroidia; order Flavobacteriales; family Flavobacteriaceae; genus Flavobacterium. The sequence continues at coordinate 574 of SXQR01000008.1, forward strand.
TTTACAACAAGGAAGCATTTGTTGCCGATGCGGTGCGGAGCGTACTCGCGCAGAACTTCGCCGACTTCGAACTTCTCATTGTCGATGATGCTTCCACCGATGCAAGCCTGCACGTGGCAGAGAGCATCGATGACCCGCGTATCCGCATCATCAGGCATGAAAAAAACAAGGGATTATCGGCTGCGCGAAACACCGGTATTAAAAATGCGGCGGCCAAATTCGTTGCCTTCCTTGATGCCGACGACCTTTGGTTGCCAATGTTCCTCGAAAAAATTGTAAGCCTCGTCGAAGAATTTCCGCAGGCCTCCATTTTTGCCACGGGATACCTCGAGCAGCGCCGGGGAATAAATGCCGCGCCCCTTAAAATCAATCTTGAGGTGGCAAAAGGTTCGGCTTTGGTGCTGCCTGATTACTTTGAGGCGGCGCTTTATCAACCGCCGTATTGGTTCGGGAGCGCGGCAGTCAGGAAAAGCGCCTTTGACCAGGCAGGATATTTTGACGAAACCATCACTTTTGGCGAAGACACCGACTGGAACATCCGGGCGAATTTGCTTTTGAAAGCCGCCTATCTGCATGAGCCCCACGCGATTTACCGGATCGATTCCCAAAACCAGATCACCGGATCACGGCTCGGCGGCCGCTACATCACCGATTTCTCGAAATATGAAACAAACAATCCCAACTATCCTTCACTAAAAAAATTCCTCTACGCCAACCGCTATTTTCTCGCCATGGCCTATAAGATGGAAGGCTCCAAAAAGGAATTCACCTTATTGCGGGGACAGATAGATGCCCGCAATCTATCGGCAGCACAAAAAATGATGCTCGGAATGCCGCGCCCCCTGGCTGCGCTGTTGCAAAAAGCCAAACGGTGGGTGCTGCGCCGCGGAATCCGGCTGACGGCGTTTCCGCGATAAGAAATCAGGTTCTAAGAGTCTTGGATATGCGCGATAAATTCGTCGTAGTCGCGGATATAATCCTCCTCGGTAAACACGTCCGAAGCCAAAACCAAACACACCGAACCCGCCGAAAAGTTCTCGAGTTCACGCCAGGTATCCTGCGCGATAAGCAGCCCCTTGTCGGGTTTGTTGAGCGGAACGGTCTTTCTAACCTTTCCGTCATCCAGGATCACGTCAAAACTGCCCGCGACGGGAATCAGCAATTCCTGCACCTGTTTATGGGCATGGCCGCCGCGCCTGGCCGATGAAGGCACGTCGAAAAGATAGTAAACCCTTTTGATGGCAAAGGGGATCGCGTCCTTTTCCACGATGGCCAGATTGCCGCGCGGGTCTTCAATTTTTGGCAGGCTGATAAGCGATATTTCCATGGCGCTAACTTACGTCAATTTTTAGCATCGACAGCCATTTTGGCCCGATGTGGGCGATGTCAAATGCCTGTGCCGACATGCGCGCGTTTGCCTTCAACCGGGCCTGCAACGCGGCGTCCGAGGATAATTCTTCCATTGCCGATGCCAGAGCCGTAAAATCCTGGTTGCGCACCAGCAGGCCGTTTTCGCCATCGTGGATGATCTCGGACGGGCCGGATACGCAATCGAATGAAACAACCGGCGTACCGCAGGCGAGTGCCTCCGGAATCACATTGGGAAAACCCTCATTGCGGCTGCACAGCACAAGGAATCTGGCCGCCTTATAGTATGGATAGAGATTTGCCACAAATCCCTTGAACTCCACCATCGTACCCACGCCCAGGTCTTTCGCCAATTGGCGGTAGGTATCGAGATTGGCGCCCTCACCAAGCAGGAGGAGTGAAATTCCCCTTTGCGGCAATCCGGAATTGGAATAGGCTTCGATGAGTCGGTCAAATTGCTTGATGCCGTCGTTCATGCGGCCTACGGCAAGGATATAATCTGCCGTAGGTGCAAAAGCTGCCGCTTCCCTTGAAATCTGCGCAATGTCGAACAGATTGTGGATCGTGAGAACGTCCGATGCGCGTTTCTCAAGAAGTATCTTTTCCCTGATGGCTTGCGAGACCGTTACCACCTTGTTACCGGAATACAAGGCGCGCGACAGCACGACGCTTTTTGGAAAGTAAAAATCCAGCACGGCCGAATGCACGGTGTAATGCACATTGTCCGGATAGGCGAACGTCCTGATTATCCATTCCTGAAAGAATGTGGGCCGCATCCTGAAATCAACGACGGCATCAAAACGGTTCTTGCGAAAAAGCCGGCGCAGGGCTGCCAATCGGCGGAATTTTCTAATCACCGGGTTTGCATTTGGGGAAATCTTGGCCAGGTTGACCAATTCGCCTGCAAAATCATAGTTGATCCTGTCCACGAAAATGATGTTGCAAACCGAAATCCCCACGCTGTCAAGATACCTGGACAGGGTTGCGTGGACCTTTTCGGCACCGCCGCCGCCAAGCGAATCCCCCACGAGGGCAATTCTGGCAAGCGGCTTTTGGTTTGTCATCGGGCTTTGGCTATTTTAGCCAAATATAGCGGTTTCATGAGAATTCTCTTTATTGGCGAATACAGCAGGCTGCACACCACCCTCAAGGAAGGCCTGGCCAAATTGGGGCACGAGGCGGTGATCGTGGGCAACGGGGACGGATTCAAGGGATTCGATATGGACTACAATATCGACGCAACCTTCATGAAGAAAGGCTTGCCAAATTTGTTACGACAGGTGTTTTTCAGGATTTTCAAGTACGACTTGGCGCGACTGGAACATGGCATGCGATTTTATCAGTTGCTGCCCCGGCTCAAGGGATTCGATATCGTCCAACTCGTCAGTGACACGCCGATCCTTGCACCCCTCTGGATGGAATCGGCCCTGCTCGAGAAGCTTTCCTGCCAGAACGGGCGGATGTTCTTGCTCTCATCAGGTACCGACACCCCATTCATGGAAGCGGTTACCGCGGGGAAATACAGGTATTCGCTGTATGACGCCTATTTGCAGGACGCATCGCGCATTGAAGAGTACCGGCATGTCGTGCGCCACCTGAAGCGGCGATACAAAAGGCATTACGCCAGGATACTGGAACTCGTGCATGGGGTCATTGCCACCGACCTCGATTACCACATCGCACTTGAAGGAAGGGAAAAATATCTCGGAATGATCCCCAATCCGGTCAATGTGGACGCAATCCCCTTTACCGAACCTGATCTGAGTGGAAAGATCGTTATTTTCCACGGCATCAACCGCTGGAACTACCACAAGAAAGGAAATGCCTATTTTGAAAGAGCGCTGGAAATGGTTCGGTCAAAATACGGCGATAAGATCGAGATCGTCCAGACCGATACGCTTCCCTATATTGAATACGTGAACATGATGTCACGGGCCCACATCGTCCTGGACCAGGTCAATGCCTATGACCAGGGATACAATGCACTTGAGGCCATGGCGCGTGGCAAGGTTGTCTTTACCGGCGCCGAAAGCGAATTTCAAAAGTACTACGACCTGGCCGAAACCGTCGCGGTGAATGCCCTTCCGGATCCCGGTTCGATTGCACGGGCTCTGTCTGAATTGATTGAAGAACCTTCAAAAGTCGCGGCAATCGGTCATCGTGCGAGAAGATTTGTGGAAGATCGGCACGACTACGTAAAATCGGCCAAAAAATATCTGGCGATCTGGAATCGTTAAACCCTGAGCCACTGCTCCATCGCCTCCTCTTCGCCTTCCCAATCGCGCGAAATATTGTTCTTGAGCAGTTTTGCGGGAATCCCGCCAATCAGGATATTGGTGCCAAGATGCCGATAATCCTTGTTGCACATGCTGTTTGACGCTACTGTGCACCGATCAGGCGTCGCGCTACCGGGCATTATGGTGACGCGGTGGCCCAGATAATTGTAGGAACCGAGGAAAACGGGGCTGGTCATGGGCAGTTTTGTGTTGGTCGCCGTATCCACCATCTGGTGAAAATGCGAATCGAGCACTTGCGATTCATAGCCGATCCGCACGTATTGCCCAAACTGGATCAGTTCATGGCAGATCAGTTTTCCCGAATTGCCCATTCCCGCCATGTCTCCCAATCGGCATACGGCACCGGGCCCCACAAAAATCGTATAATCCTTGCCGAATTGTGCTTTGCCGTTGAATTGAAGGCTGCCGTCCAAATGCAAAAGCGCTGTTCCTTTTGAACGTGAAAGCAATTCATAGGTTTGCCCAAATCCTACCATCCCGGCACTGAGAGGTCCTGAAATGGAAATCGAGCCTTTAAGGCTCGCAAACTTCACCGAGCCGTAAAAATAGACCGGAAGTTTTAGGGCCACCTCAAAGGGAAACATCCTGAAATTGAAATACAGGGTCTTGACCCAGTTCACATCGACGTAAAACTTCAATCGCGCCAACCAATGCCGCGGCCTGATCAATTTACTGCTCATCGTTTTTTACGTTTTTTCCATTGGCCGGCAAATTCGGTCTTCTCGCGGAGCAACCGGTATGAGTAATACAGGCTGGACGCGGCAAGTAGCACAAATCCCAGTTCCCGGATCACGTCTGCAGTAAAAATAAGCAAAAATGCGAGGGCACAAAACGCGGCGCAGATGGCAAGGGAAACCAACAACCCGGACGTGGGGTAGATATTGTATCGCTTCCTTGCAATAAGCGCCAGGATCACCATATGAAGGAAATAATGCAACGCAAAAGCGGCGCCCAGGCCAGCCAGCCCGTAAAGATTGTAACCCACAATATGGAGCGCAAGGAAAAGTGCATTGAAAAAGAATGCGGTCTTGATGAACATCGGCGAATCTCCGCGTGCCAGCATGACGTACCCGATGGACCACGACACGGCCCGGAACAGCATTCCCGCGACGCCAAACAAGACCATGGGCACAATGGCAGTAAAATTTTCGGCAAAGAGGATCCTGATGATCGGACGGCACAGCGCCACAAAGACGATGATCACGGGCGTAATGACCAGCACCGCCACCGTCGCCTGCCTTGAAACCGACAGCCTGATCTCCGTGAAATCGTCGCCCAGGGCGCTGAGCCGCGGGAGGTAATCGGTTCCCATTGACGAGAAGATCATCCCCATATAGGTATTGAGCAAAAGAAAACCGGCACTGTAATAACCGGCCTGTTCAAGTCCGCCGGAACGGCTGATGTAAAGGTGAATGATATAGGATACGGCAGACGAGACGAGCGCACTCAAACTCATCATGATGCCCAGGACGAGCATGGCCTTCCCATCCCGAAAGACTTGCCGCACCGGGATGCGCACCCGGTCTATCCTGACTTTTGACGCGAAAAACCACGAGAACAACAGTGCCGATGCCGACGAGATCACGATCGCGGGTACGATGGCGTCGATGCCGTAGAGATAGTACAGCGGAAGCGAAATCAAGAGGCCGGTCAAATTTCCGGCGAGGGATGCGCGCGCCAGCAGCCTGACCTTTTGGAGGCCCTGCAACACCGCAAGTTGCCCGTTTGACAACTGTCTGAACAGCAGCGTCACCGAAATCCAAAGAAAGGAGGTGGTGTGTTGCGTATGGCCGAAAGTCAGTTTGCTGAGCAATGGTGAAAGCGCCGCTACCGACAACGCTCCGGCGAGCCCCGTGATCCATACGATCTTTCGCAGTACCGATACGGTTTTGGGTAGCGCACCCCCTTCGCGGGAATTGACCTGGGCAATCTGGCGCACCGCGCTGGTCTCGAGGCCGAGGCTCGTCGCGTTGCTGATCACGCTGATGGCCGTATTGAGTAGCCCGGCGATTCCCATCCCGGCCGGGCCGATCAGCAGTGCGATCGCCTTGGACCTGATGAGCGAAACGAGCATGCTGAACACCTGGACCCCGCCAAAAACGGTAGTCGAGCGCAGGATCTGGCGGTATCTTGCCGATTCGATCATCTAAAATTGTTTACGGCTTCGATGACCACTGAAACTTCATCCGGGGTGAGTGCCGGGCTGATGGGCAGGCTCAGCACCTGGTCGTGGATGCGCTCGGTAATGGGAAAGTTGAGCGCACGGAATTGCGGCAGGGCGTTTTGCCTGTGGGGCGGCACGGGGTAATGGATCAGGGTCTCGACATTGCGCACCTTGAGATGTTCCTGGAGCGCATCGCGGCGGTCGCAACGCACCACAAAAAGGTGATAAACATGTGCATCGTCTGCATCGTCGGGAAGCATGACCAGCGGATTGGAGATTTCCTTGCGGTAACGTGTTGCGATCTCTCTGCGGAGGGCGTTCTCACGATCGAGTTCGGAAAGGCGGATTTGCAGGAAGGCGGCCTGCAATTCATCCAATCGGCTGTTGAACCCGGGGATTTCATTGAAATATTTTTGTTCCGACCCGTAATTCCGCAACATCCGGACCGTGCGGGCCAGTTCGCCGTTGTTTGTGGTGACCGCCCCTGCGTCGCCCAGCGCCCCCAAATTCTTGCCCGGATAGAACGAGAATCCGGCCGCGTCGCCCAAGCTGCCTGCCTTTCCGGATTTTAGCCGCGCCCCGTGCGCCTGCGCCGCATCTTCAATCAACAGCAAATCGTGTTTCTTTGCCAGTGCCGACAGGTTTTCCATGTCCGTCAGACGACCGTAGAGATGCACGGCCAGGATGGCACGCGTACGCGGCGAAATGGCTTTTTCCACCTCCGAAGGCGAAAGGTTAAAACTTCTTTCGTCAGGTTCGCAGAGGATTGGTTCAAGTCCGGCCTGGATGATGGCCAAAATCGATGCGATGTAGGTATTTGCGGGCACGATGACCCCATCGCCCGGCTTCAGCCTGCCCAGATGGACATACGCCCGCAGGATCAGGACAAGCGCGTCCAGACCGTTGCCCGTGCCGATGCAATGGCCCGTACCGCAATACTGGGCGAATGCGCGCTCAAAGGCCTCGCACTCGCGGCCCATGATAAACCAGCCGCGGTCCAGGATTTCGGTGAGCGATTCGCGATACCGGACGGCGAACGGCGCATTGATCTTTTGCAGGTCAAGGAATTTTATCATACAAATCGATCGAGTAAGAGATGATGGTTTGCGGTAGGCACCGCATAACGGTCCTGCGCGATGCTCCTGCCTCCAAATTGCTCTTTCCAGAAAACCAGGTTTTCCTTAAGCTTATTTCCCGGGACCGTAGAAGTCCCAAAATCAAAATATCGTTTTTGGGCAAACACCTCGTCGAGCAGGTGCGCATAAAGGAAATCGACGGCGCCCGTGCGGCTGCGGTCTTCCAGTGCCGATACGTACTGCGGATGCGCCACCATGTCTGTCTCAAATACCGTGGTACCGGCCACGATCCTTCCCGCTTCGTATACGTTGAACTGCCGGATCCGGCCCGGAAAGCTGTTTTTTAGATAAAGGATCTCCGGCAGCGCATGTACCGGTTGGGTTTGATAGCGGCGTTGCAGGTTTGGGGTGAGGATGGTATCCCAAAACTCCGAAAGATCGTCGGTTTCCCTGATTTCGAGACTGTGTTTGTAGCCTCTTGAAATGGCCTGGCGCCGGGATTTCGGGACCGCGATCCGCGCGCCGTTGTCCACCACCAGCAGGGATTCCCGCTCCAGCAGCGTCGCATCGGCCAGGAACAGCGCATGCAGCAATTCATCCGAGGGCATCTTGTGGTAGATCGAAGGCACGGGCCTGATCTCCAGCGTCGGCACACCGTTTTCATCCAAAAGCTGCAATGCAGCCGAAAATGCCGCAAAAACTTCGGCCAATCTCAAATCTGAATAAAAAAATCCGCCATAGGTCAAGCCACCATGCGAGCGGACAAGCTGCCTTTCACGGTGCGCAGGCAACCCTGCCACCATTTTCCCGTCTTTATGAACCACCACCGATGCATCCTCAAACCGGTCTTGGTGATATTCCATAAACCGGCGGTCAAAGAGGAACGTGGCATTGCGGGACGCGGCGACGAGGGCATTCCATTCGTCGTGGTCGGAAGGTTGGTAAAATGTGGCGCGATATGTTCCTTTTCGTTGCAAACCGCCCGAAAATTAAGGATTAATTTACAAACCCGCACATGCGCCGCAAATTAACCGCATTGCAAATTATTGCTATCTTTAAACGCCTGTTTGCCTGAGATGAAGAAATTTTGCGCCGTCCTGATGTTGTTTATTTGCCGCCTCGCCGCGGCACAGGACGTCGCGCTCTACCAACAGTTCAGCGGTCGTTATGACTTCACGTTCATCGGCAATACAATGAACCCCATTGAGAACGGGACGCTTTTCGCTCCGTGCGTTGCCAATACGAGCTCTTCGGCCGCATTGTCCCTGGATGTGTCCAATGTGGTGGAAAAAGCCTATCTCTACTGGGCCGGCTCGGGCGAAGGAGATTTCAGCGTAAAGCTCAACGGTACCGATATCGAACCGTCGAGAACCTTCAGCCTCAACCAGGTGACCCCCACCACGACACTCCCATTTTTCAGCGCATTCGCCGACATCACCGATTTTATCCTGGCAAACGGGAACATGACCTATACGCTGTCGGAACTCGACATCAACCCCGTGATCGAACAGTTTTGCCCCAACCGCACCAATTTTGCCGGCTGGGCCATTTTGATCGTTTACAAAAACGATGCGTTGCCCATCAATCAGCTCAATGTTTACGACGGGTTGCAATACGTCTCGCAGTTCCAGAACAACCTGAGCATCAGCCTGCCGGCGCTCAATGTGATCGACAATGAGGGCGCCCGCATCGGTTTTATCGCCTGGGAAGGCGACAGCAACATCAGCGTTGATGAATTCCTTAAGATCAATGGCAACAATATTTCAAATCCACCGCTCAATCCGGAGGACAACGCTTTCAACGGCACCAACAGCATCACGGGTTCCAATCAACTCTTCAATATGGACCTGGACATCTACAACATTCAGAACAACATTGCCATCGGCGATACATCGGCGCTAATCGAACTGACTTCCGGGCAGGATTTCGTGATGATCAATACGGTGGTGACCAAGCTCAACAGCCAGTTGCCCGATGCGACTGTCACGGTGGACGAGGTCCTGCTGGAATGCGGTTCAAGGGTGGTCACGTGCCTGTACTCGGTGCACAACCTGGAGGCCACCGACTTCCTTCCCGCTGGCACGCCCCTGGCGATCTATGCAGACGGTGTATTGGTGGCGCAAACGCAGACCGTGGCAGACCTGCCCATCGGCGGCAGTTTCCAGGACCAGGTGACGTTCACGCTGCCCGTTGAAATTCCCGATACCTTCACCCTGTTGTTCGTGATTGACGATGACGGCACCCAGCACGGCCATGTCACCGAGCTCAACGAGGCCAACAATACATTTGAAATAGCCGTATCGCTTTTGATTCCGCCCGTGGTCAATCCGCTCGAACCGATCCTGACCTGCAACCTGGGGCTTGGCAGCGGCATTTTTGATCTGTCGCCGATCCTGTCGCTCGCGCCGGCCGATCCGGGCAATACGGTCACGGTGCATCCCACCGAGCAGGACGCGCTTGACGGATCGAGCGAGATTCTCGACCTCGCGAACTACCCGGTCAACTCGGCGCCCGCCACCGTGTATGTAAGGGTTGACAACGGCGAATGCTTCTCGATCGCACCGGTAGAACTTTTGGTGCGCAATTGCCCGCCCATTGTCTATAATTATGTTTCGGTGAATGGAGACGGGGTGAACGATTCGTTTTTTATTGACGGGCTCCGCGACATATTCCTCAATTTCAGGCTGCAGGTCTTTAACCGATGGGGCATCCTGCTCTGGCAGGGCAACAACAATACGCCGAATTGGCAGGGTCAATCACAACATTCGGCAACCATTGGAAGTGGAATTGTCCCCGACGGAACGTATTTTTACGTCCTGGATCTCAACGATCCCGGTTACCCGGAACCGCTCACCGGTTTCCTGTACCTCAACCATTAAGCAAAAGCAAGTTGAAGCATATCGAAAGCCTCCAGAACCCGCTGGTCAAGCAATGGGCGCAGTTGCTGGAAAAACCGCGTTCCCGGCGCGCCTCCGGCGAATTTATCATTGAGGGCGAGCGCGAGATTTCGCTGGCCATTGCCGGCGGATACCGGGTTCGAACGCTGATTTTTGATCCGTCGGTGGGCGATGTGGCGCGCATATCGCAGATGGCTCCCAGCGCCGATACGGTATCGGTGGGGCGTGATGTATATCGAAAGTTGGCCTATCGCGAATCCACCGAAGGCGTCATGGCCGTCGCCCAGTCCAGACCGCACGGACTCGAAAACCTTGAGCTGCCACCCAATCCGCTGATACTGGTGGCCGAGGCACCGGAAAAACCGGGTAATATCGGGGCTCTCCTGCGCACGGCCGATGCTGCAGGCGTCGATGGCGTGATCATCGCCGACATTTCAGGGGATCTATACAACCCAAATGTGATCCGCTCCAGCGTGGGCTGCGTTTTCACGACCCGGATCGCGGTGGCAACTTCCCATGAGGCCATCGCCTTCCTCAAACAGCGGCACATTGCCATTTTCGCGGCCGCACTGCAAAATGCGGTGCCTTATCTCAACGCCAATTTTACCGGCAGTTGCGCGATTGCCGTCGGGACCGAGGCGACGGGGCTATCCCATGCCTGGCGGGAGGCGGCCCGGCAGACCGTGATCATTCCAATGGCGGGCGTCATCGATTCGATGAATGTTTCGGTGGCGGCGGCGGTATTGATTTTTGAGGCGAGGAGGCAACGGTCAATTAATGAATAATTATTGGAGGTCTTTCCGATAGCGATTCTTGTACGGAATTGGAGCCGAGCGTTGTTTATACCTTGTTGGCGGTCAAAAAAAGACCTCAAAGGTTTTCAAAACCTTTGA
>SXQR01000109.1 GCA_005792865.1 Flavobacterium sp.
CTGCGGTTCTTTAACAAACCATCAAGGTGCGCATAAACCCGCGCGCGCTGCAATGCCCCGATTTTAGAATTTGTAAAATCGGTGTCATAGGAAAGGGCCGCCAGGTCAAACCCCGCGGCCATCCTGCATGCGTTTGAGAAGAAGGGTATCGGCGTATGCACCGGGAATGTAGTACCCGAGCTTGGCAATTGACTTGAATTTCCTTACGGACAATCGCAGCGGATTTGACGCCACGGTGCGCAGGTTGCGGATGCCATGCGCCTTGCGGAATTCCTTGTGCACAAAGCGCTGCAGCCTCTTGTAGTATTTGGATTTGAACGAACCCTTGAACATCAGGTCAAGGTCGTCGCTGTCGCGCCAGTTTGCCTTTTCGCCCAACTGGTCCCGCACCTTTTCATAAAATTTGGTGCCGGGCAGCGGATAGGAAACCGAGACGCCAATGTTGTCCGGCGCCAATTCCCGCACCATCGAGACCGTCTTTTCTATGTCTTCCAGGTTTTCGCCCAGGTAGCCGAACTGCAGGAAGAATGCGACCCGGATCCCCCGTGCTTTCAGGAGCCTGGTCGCCTCATAGATCTGGCTGACCTTGGTTCCCTTGTCCATCGCATCGAGGATTTTCTGTGAGGCGCTTTCGGCCCCGATCCAGGCTTCTTCAAGTCCCGACGCCGCAAGCTCATCAATCGTGTTTTCCTTGAGCAGGAGGTCGGCGCGGCTTTGAATGTAATATCGGATGTTGAGCTTTCGGCGGTACAATTCGTCGCCAAATTCCCGCACCCAGCCGGGTTTCAGCCCAAAAATATCATCGCACATCCAGAATCTTTTCACCCCGAAGGTCTCGCGCAGGAACTGGATGTGTTCGCCAATATAGCGCGGCGAATGCGAGTTGTACCGATTGCCGTAAATGGGTTTCGCGCACCAGTTGCACTTGTACGGGCAGCCGCGAGTAGTGGCAATGTTGAGCGTAAAGGGTTTTCCGCTTTCGAGCCAGACGAGTTTATAGGAGTTCATGTCCACCAGGTCCCACGCGGGAATGGGGAGCGCATCAAGATCGTGCAAGACGCTTCTCGGGCCGTTGAGCATCGTCTGGAATCCGCGGCGGTATGCGATTCCAGCCACACGGTCAGGTTCTTCGCCGGCATCGAGCGTGGTGATGAGATCGAGCAGCGTCATCTCGCCTTCGCCGCGAATGATGTAATCGGCGCCCCGTTCCAGGTAAAGGTCAAAGTGGTCGGTCGCATCGGAACTGGAAACGATCACCGTTACCTGCGCCGCCTTTGCGATCGCGATCATCTGGAAACACGCCTCCCGCATTTTCGTGAGGCACATCTTGGTCAGGTAGTTGAACCCGTCATCATAGACCACGAAATATTTTGGTTTCCTGAATTTGATCAACGCCGGCAGTTCGGACGCGTCCTGAAGGAGATTGGTGTCAAAAAGGTCAATGCCGTGGCCGTGTTCACGCATCAGCGCTGCGGCGTACAAGGTGCCAAGCGGGGGAAACGGCATCTTGTTTTTCCACTGTTTGGGGTCGAGCCTGTAAAAGTAAGAGTGCGAAAATAAAATTTCAGACATATTCCCTGGTGAGTTGGATATCGTAATCTTTATTGAAGGCGTCGTATTTTTCATTGAGCGCGAATATGACGCGCTTTTGGAAATTGAGCGGATGGTGTTTTGAGACCGCATCGGTTGATTTGAGCGCGACCTTGAAATCGGGGTCGGCCATGTGCCTGAACTTGATCCGCCAGAATTTGAGCGTGGCTTTCCGGAATGCCGAATCCAGCGTTTTGCCGAGCCGGTTGTCCAGCGCCACCTCGGCCAGGCGCGAAAATGCGGGTTTGCGGATGTCGGGGATGTCCTGGAGGTCCGGGGCAAAGTTTCCAAAAATGTCGCCCACCCAGACATTCTTGCGGTAAAAAGATTCGAGTGCCGCGCGGCCCTGGAAAGGAATCAAGGTCCGGATCTCGGTCGCGGTGAAACGGTTTTTCTCCTCAAGTTCAAGATTGGCCGACGAAATGAAATAGTTGATGCAGAAATACCGGCGCGAATTGAGCAGGAAGATTTTCTTGTAAAGCATCAGTAGCGTGCGCGAGACCCAAACTTTGCCGGGCTTTGTGACGACAAAGAAATCAATGTCGCTCTGCTGGTCAAAATACCCCTTGGACAGCGACCCCGAAACCCCGACGCCTTCCACGAACGGGAATTTGGCAATCAAAGCCGCGCGGCGTTTTGCGATTTCCAGGGCATTGGCGGCCATACGGTTTCCGCTGCGGCGCCTCTCGATGCAGTCCGGGTCGCATCCGGCGAAGTAGAATCCGCCCTCATGCGAGATGATTCCGCGGGATAACAGCGATTGCAATTCGGCCCCGATTTCCTGCCTGTCGTTCATCGGATGAAAATTGCAGATCTCGTCCAGCGTGAGCGGGTACCGGAAAATCGAGAAATACAATATGGTCTTCAGGGATTCCAAGGCAGTCAGTTAAAGTCGGATGTTGGATGCAGCTTCTGCCCGATGGTTGCGCACTTTTCAATCATTTGTTGAAAACTCCCGCAATTCGGCACCGATTTGTGATCGCCGCAGTAAAATCCGTTGTAAAGTTAAGTAAAAATGCTGCCGACGGCCCATTCTGGATGGCCAGGATGGACACCGGCCACAACATGCTTGTTACTTGCGCGTCATCACAATTTCCATGGACTTGTATTCCTTCCCGTCGGGACCCAGGTCAAACATTTCCATCTTGCGCGTATTGGCATCGGTAATGGCAAAAATTTCGCGTGCGGGCTTTGACTTCTTCGTGAGCGGATCGGTCATTTCGCCCCTGAATTCGATGGTTTTTGTCGACGGATCATAATCGCCGCGCATAAACATGATTCCGGTTCCCATGTTGTCCACCCAGGTCGAGACCATCTTTCCCGACGCATTGTCGTGGCCCACGGTGGCGATGCCCTCGAACGGCATGCCCATGAAGGTTCCCTTGTGGGTCGTTTGCTGGTATCGGCCGCCCATGATCATTTTGCTCTCGGCAGACATGGTTCCCTTTTGTCCCTGGCCGGTCTGGGGGTCAAACCAGGTCACTTCCACATTCCAGGTGCCGTTGTCCATGGCGAGCATCTTGTGGGCTTCGCCCGGTGTCATATAATCTTCCCAGGCTTTCGCAACCGTTGCCGAATCCATGGCGGGAGCGGGCGCTTCCTCTTTGACGGCGGTCGTGTCGGCGGTGGAAGGTGTCGTGTCGATGGCCTTGTCCTCGGCCTTCTTGCAGGCGGTGGCCATCGCGATCACGGTTACGGCCAAGAGTAGATTTTTCTTCATAATGGTTGGTTTAGGTTGTAAATGTATAAAACTATGCGAATCAATGCGCTGCCAGCCAATTTTCGCCTTCACCCATGTCCACTTCCAACGGGACGTCCATCTTGTAGGCATTTTCCATCTCGTGCCTGATCATGGGCCTGATGGCTTCCAGTTCCGAGCGATGGACATCAAAAACCAATTCGTCATGTACCTGCAGCAGCATCTTGCTCTTCCAATTTTCGGATGTGAGCCTGCGATGGATGTTGATCATCGCGATCTTGATGATATCGGCTGCCGAACCCTGAATCGGTGCGTTAACGGCATTGCGTTCGGCGGCCCCCCGGACCACGTTGTTTTGCGAATTGATGTCCTTGAGGTAGCGGCGCCTTCCCGATACCGTCTGCGCAAACCCGTTTTCACGCGCGGTCTCGATCTGCTCCTGGATATAGGCACGAAGCCTGGGATATGTCTGGTAATAGGCGTCGATGAGTTCCTTTGATTCGCTTCGGGACAACGAAGTCTGGTTTGAAAGCCCGAATGCCGAAACCCCGTAGATGATCCCGAAGTTGACGGTCTTGGCGTGGCTGCGCTGCTCGCGCGTCACCTCTTCCAGCGGTACATTGAAAACCCGTGAAGCCGTCGAACGGTGGATGTCCTCACCCTTGCGGAAGGATTCGATCATATTTTCTTCACCGCTCAGGGCGGCGATGATCCGGAGTTCGATCTGCGAATAATCGGCAGACAGGAGAACATATTCCTCATTCCTGGGGATGAACGCCTTGCGGATCTGGCGCCCGCGCTCGGTGCGGATCGGGATGTTCTGCAAATTAGGGTTGTTGGAACTCAAGCGTCCCGTGGCGGCGACCGCCTGCATGTATTCGGTGTGGACGCGGCCCGTCAGGTTGCAGATCTGCAGCGGCAGGGCATCGACATAAGTGTTTTTGAGTTTTACCAGCTGCCTCCAATCGAGTATGTCCTGGACGAACGGGCTTTCAAGCGCAAGGTACGAGAGGATTTCCTCGCCGGTCGCATATTGCCCCGTCTTGGTCTTCTTTTGCTTGGCCCCGCCGATTTTGAGCTTGTCGAACAGGATTTCACCCAATTGCCGCGGTGACGCCAGGTTGAATTTTTCGCCGGCTGCCTCATAAATCTTCATTTCCAGCGAAGCGATGTCCTGCTGCAATTCGCCCGATAGCGACTGCAGGAACGGGATGTCGAGGTTCACGCCTTCCATTTCCATATCCGCAAGCACGGGAATGAGCGGCGTCTCGATCTCGTCGAAGAGTTTGCGGGTACCGTTTCGCTGGAGTTCGGGTTCAAAGACCGATTTGAGCTGAAGCGTTACATCGGCGTCCTCGGCTGCGTATTCCTTGATCTGTTCAAGCGGCACGTCGCGCATCGTCTTTTGCCCCTTTCCCTTTTTGCCGATCAGCGATTCGATGGGCATCGGCGAGTATTTGAGGTACGTTTCGCTCAGGACATCCATACCATGGCGCATGTCGGGGTTGATGAGGTAGTGCGCGATCATGGTGTCGAACATCGGGCCGCTGACCGAAACACCGTAATTGCACAGGATCTTCAGGTCATATTTGAGGTTTTGTCCCACTTTTTCGATTTGTTCCGATTCAAAGAATGGCCGGAATGCCTCGACGATTTCCTGCGCCTGTTCGCGGGCTTCGGGAACGGGAACGTAATAGCCTTTGCCTTTTTCCCAGGAAAATGACAGCCCCACGAGTTCCGCCGTCAACGGATCGATTCCCGTGGTCTCGGTATCCCAGCTGACGGTCTTTTGCTTCATCAGGTTCTGCAAGAGCAGCTTCATTCCCATCGCGCCCTGGACTACCTGATAGAAGTGTTCGGTGTTTTCGATGTTGTCGTAAGAACTCGTACTGATCTGGCCGTCTTCATTATCGGCAAACAGATCGAACTGGTCGCTCTTGACAATGGTCCTGGTGGGCTGAAGCCCCTGCGTCTCGATGGACGAGTAATCCTTTTTATCAGTGTAGAACAAACTGTTGAATTGTTCGGCCATGCGGCGGAATTCAAGTTCGCGGAAAAGCTCCTCCACCTTTTCGGCGTCGGGTTTCGTGAGTTCGTAATCCTCTTCGCAGAATTTGACCTCGCAATCGCAGATGATCGTCGCAAGTTTCTTGGACATGATGCCTTTTTCGGCGTTGGCCTCGATGGTCTCCTTCATCTTTCCCTTAAGTTTGTCGGTATTGGCCAGCAGATTTTCCATTGTGCCGAATTCCTTAAGCAGTTTCTTGGCCGTAACCTCGCCGACGCCCGGCAGGCCCGGGATGTTGTCCACGGCATCGCCCATCATCCCCAGGAAATCGATGACCTGTTCGGGCCGGTCGATCCCAAAACGCTCCCGCACCTCGGGTACGCCCCAGATCTCGATGCCGTTGCCCATCCGCGCGGGACGGTACATGAAAATGTTCTCTGATACCAACTGCGCAAAATCCTTGTCCGGCGTCACCATGAAAACCTGGTAACCCTGCTTCTCTGCCTGTTTGGCCACCGTGCCGATGAGGTCGTCGGCCTCGCATCCCGCCAGCTCGATGATAGGGATGAGCATGGCCTCAAGCAATTTGTGTATGTAAGGGATCGCGATCATGATGGCCTCCGGGGTCGCACTGCGGTTCGCCTTGTAATCGGAATACATTTCCGTCCGCACGAGGCTGCCTTCCTTGTCAAAAGCCACGGCGAGGTGATCCGGCTTTTCGCGCTTGATGACATCCAGCAACGAATTCATGAAGCCCATGATGGCCGAGGTGTCCAATCCCTTTGAATTGATGCGCGGGTTTTTGATGAAAGCGTAGTACCCGCGAAAAATCAATGCGTATGCATCCAGCAGGAAAAGTCTTTTTTGAGCGGCCATGAAGCAAGATTGTTTGCGGTAAAAATAATCAATAAAAAGTGAATTGGATGTTGGATTATGGCGTGGGTTAATTTCCATACATACCAATTTTTAGGTATATTTTTTAACAGCAGGAATGCGGTTTTCTACAAAAGAGATCGTAGCTGCCTGTGCAGCAAGGCTTCTACAGAATTCAAAATTGTGGATAACCCCAACGTGCTTCGATTAACGGCAAACCTTTTTTCCTAATTTAGTAAACGCCCGTGGGCCTGACCCAAACCTACCATGAAGAATGCCCTGCTGTTTATGCTGGCGATTTTTGTCGCCGATATGTTATTGCCGTTCGGGATCGCGTTTGGGAACCTGTACATCGCGAGCATCCTGCTGGTCATGCGGGAAGGGCGGCAGAAAATCGCGGTCGTTACCGCCATCGCCTGCTTTTGCACACTTTTCAAGGTCGCGATATATTTTAACTCCGAGACCGAGTATTACTTCCTCGTCAATCGTTTCACGACAATCTTTGCACTCCTGGTAACGGCTACGATCGCATCCAGGCTCAGCATTTTCCAGGAGAAGCGCAGGCTGCACCGCGAACTCGAGCGAAAACACCGCGAAAGCGAGCAATTCCTTTACATCGCAAGCCACGACCTGAACGAACCTGTCCGTACCATCAAGGTCATGGCCGAGATGCTCGACCGGAAATTTGCACCGCAGCTCGGGGAGGAAGGGCGGCAGTTCACCTCCTTTATCCACAATGCCGCCGAGCGGATGTCGGCCCTGATCCGGTCACTGCTGGATTACGGGCGCATCGGGAAGGATTCGGTACGCGAAGTGGCAGATGTTTCAGAGATCGTGCAGGAGGCAATCGACGACCTTTC
>SXQR01000110.1 GCA_005792865.1 Flavobacterium sp.
AAGAAGTGTCGCGCCGGTATGCGATGGAAAAATAATCCCGATTAGTTACAAAAGAAAAAGCGGCAAATTTCTCTGCCGCTTTTTTTATGACTGAAAACCAGATAGGTACCAAATAAAAAAGGTGAAATTGCTTTCACCCTTTTTGCCCCAAATCTACCATAAACTTAACCTACTAATGCTATGGTCCTCCAAATGTATAGCGGGTTTGAATGTGTTAACAAATAAATTAGATGAACAGCACCAAAATTCGATAAAATGCTATTTTTTATGTATTTAATAGGCCCGAGCGTCCTTTCCTTCGTAAAAATTCATGAAGGCGCGGTTCACGACGCGGTTCCCTCCGGGTGTCGGATAATCGCCCGTGAAATACCAGTCGCCCAAATTTTTCGGGCACGCCGCGTGCAGGTTCTCCACCGATTGGAAAATGATCTTGATCTCGGCCTTGATCGTCGGTGATGAAAGCATCCTGGCAATCTGTGCCGAAATCTCAGCATCGGTAAAAGGTGCATAGATCTCGGTGACGTAATTGACCACCTGATCGTCCGGAAGATTTTCCTGTGCCTTGCATTTCTGATAGACTTCATCGACCAGATGGTACATTCCGCGTTCCTGCAACAGCTCGAGCGCGGCCTTGAAGGCAACGAGCCCTTCCAGCTTGGCCATGTCAATGCCGTAACAGTCCGGATACCTGATTTGCGGTGCCGATGACACGACGACGATTGCCTTTGGGTTCAGCCGGTCAAGCATCTTCAGGATACTGAGTTTCAGCGTGGTCCCGCGCACGATCGAATCATCGATGATGACCAGGTTGTCCTGCGGCTTGATCACGCCGTAGGTGACATCGTAAACGTGTGCCACTAGATCGTCACGGCTGGAATCCTCGGTGATGAAGGTGCGCAGCTTGGCGTCCTTGATCGCGATCTTCTCTGTCCTGATCTTTACCGAAAGCAATTCGTGCAGTGAGTCGCGCGTGAGCGTTTTTCGGTTGTTGAGGATGTGGTCGTTCTTGCGCTGGTTAAGGAAATCTTGCGCGGCCTCCACCATCCCGAAGAAAGAGACCTCAGCCGTATTGGGGATATAGGAGAAAACGGTATTGTCGGTGTCGTTGTCTATCGCATCGAGAACCGCCGGCAGCACCAGCCGTCCCAATTCCTTGCGCTCGCGGTAGATCTCCGCATCGGACCCGCGCGAAAAATAGATCCGCTCAAACGAGCAGGATTTCTTGGGCAAGGCCTCGATGATTTTTTGTTCCGACACATCGCCGTTCTTTTTGACGATGAGCGCATGCCCGGGCGTAAGTTCGCGCACCTGGTCATACGATACGTTGAATACCGTCTGGATGACAGGCCGTTCCGATGCCACGACCACAACCTCGTCATTCTCCATGAAATAAGCCGGCCGGATGCCCGCCGGATCCCTGAATACGAAAGCATCGCCATGGCCAAAAAGACCGGCCATCGCATAGCCGCCGTCCCACCCTTTTGAGGCGCGCCGCAAGATCTTGGCAACATCGAGTTTTTCGGCGATCACGGGAGAAGCCTCGCGTTTGGACAGGCCATTTGTCTTGCACTCAAAGTACAGATCGGTGACCTCCTCGTCCAAAAAATGCCCGATCTTTTCCATCACGGTCACGGTATCGGCCATCTCCTTGGGATGCTGGCCAAGTTCCACCAGGCTCTGGAATAGCTTGGTGACGTTGGTCATGTTGAAATTTCCGGCGACGATCAGGTTGCGGTGCATCCAGTTGTTCTGGCGCAGGAACGGGTGCACGCTCTCGATGCTGTTCTTGCCAAAAGTTCCGTAGCGCACGTGCCCAAGGAACAGTTCACCTATATAGGGAATGTTCTTCTTTTGCAGCGCAACGTTGTCGGCATATTCAGGATGGGCGGCCATCTCTTCATTGATCCGCGCATTGACCTGCGAGAAAACATCCTGGATCGCTTGCGGATTGTTGCTCCGAAGCCTCGAGATGTATCGCTCCCCGGGTTCCATGTCAAATTTGATCGACGCGATGCCCGCGCCGTCCTGCCCGCGATTGTGCTGCTTTTCCATGAGCAGGTACATCTTTTGCACGCCATAGAAAGCCGTTCCGTACTTCTCTTTATAATATTCCAGCGGTTTCTTGAGCCTTAGAAAGGCAATGCCGCATTCGTGGTTGAGTTTGTCAGTCATGGTTGTCAGTCGTCAGTTGTCAGTCGTCAGTCGTCAGTTATCAGTTGTCAGTAGTTCAAAGGTAATCGAGTGTCTATCGTATTTGATTTGGCATTGTCGCGCGTCCGGTCGTCGTTCGACATTGGACGTTCGACAATAAAAAAAGCCCCTTTCGGGGCATATCTTGTCTATGGAAGTTCGATTTCAAATTGAGTCAGCGCGCGAAATTGCTTCAGGCGCTGTGCCACCTCATCGCGGTCGAGGGCTTCCATTCGCTGCGTCCCGAATTTCTCCACGCAGAACGATGCTAGGTTAGAACCGTATATAATGCCGTTTTTCATGTTGTCAAATGAGACGTTTTCGCTCTGGGCAATATAACCCGCAAATCCTCCGGCAAACGTGTCGCCGGCGCCGGTTGGGTCAAAGACTTCCTCAAGTGGCAACGCGGGCGCAAAGAACACCTCTTTGCCGTGGAAGAGCAGCGCGCCGTGCTCGCCTTTCTTGATCACGACGTATTTGGGGCCCATCGTATGGATCTTGGCCGCGGCCTTCACCAGTGAATACTCTCCTGAGAGCTGGCGCGCCTCCTCGTCATTGATCGTGATCACGTCGATGCGCTTGATGACCTCGAGCAATTCGGGCAGGGCGCAGTCCATCCAGAAGTTCATCGTGTCCAGCACGACGAGTTTCGGGTGACTGGCCATTTGGTCCAGGACATTGGCCTGGGTGAGCGGGTGCAGGTTGCCCAGCATGACCACATCGGCATCCTTGAAATTTTCGGGGACAACGGGCTTGAAATCGGCCAAAACATTGAGTTCGGTGGCCAATGTATCGCGCGAATTCAGGTCATTGTGGTACTTTCCGCTCCAAAAAAACGTCTTGCCGCCGGGCACGATCTCGATTCCGGAAACGTCGATTCCCTTGTCCTTGAGCATCTCCAGGTATTCCTGCGGGAAATCCTCGCCCACCACCGAGACAATGGCCGACTTCAGGTTAAAGAATGATGCCGAAAGGCCGATGTAGGTTCCGGCACCGCCGAGGATTTTGTCGGTTTTCCCGAAAGGGGTCTCGATGGCGTCAAAGGCAACCGTTCCCACAATGAGCAGTTTGTTCATCAAAAGCGAATTAAGCGGCAAAGATAAGCCTTCTGCGGGCAGATGCAAAATGCGCCCGATGCAAAGTTTTGTGAATTAAAACAGCCCGGCGTCGCCCGAATGCTGTTCGTAATAATGGTCAACCGAAAGTTGCGGCTGGGTTGAGGCCATCACCGCCAATTGGTCGCAACGCTCGTTCTGGCGGTGGCTGTTGTGGCCCTTGATCCATTTGAAATCGACCTTGTGCCGGCGATAGACCTGCAGGAACCGCTTCCAGAGGTCGGGGTTTTTCTTGCCCGCGAAACCCTTCTGCTCCCATCCGAAGACCCAGCGCTTGAGAACCGAATCCACCACGTATTTGGAATCGGACATGACCAGTACCGTCATCCCCGGATTTCTTAATTTTTCAAGCCCGACGATCACGGCCAGCAGTTCCATCCGGTTATTGGTGGTGAGTCGAAAACCCTCGTAAAACTCCCTGACATAAGGCGTGCCGACGAGTTCCATCACGACGCCGTAGCCGCCCGGGCCCGGATTGCCCTTTGCCGCGCCATCGGTGTAGATGTGCACCTGGTGGCTCATTGAAAGAGCAGTTTTTCGATGACTTTCGGGAAGTGTTCGTGTTCAAGATTTTGCACCGATCGCGCAATGGAATCAATCGTGGCGTCAGCTCCCACATCGGCCCTGGCCTGGAAAATCACGTCTCCGTTGTCATAATGCTCATCGACATAATGGATCGTGATGCCCGTCTCGCTTTCGCCCGATTCAAGCACGGCGCGGTGGACATTGTCGCCATACATGCCCTTGCCGCCAAATTTGGGCAGCAGCGCAGGATGGATGTTGACGATGCGATTGCTGAAATGTTGGACAATATCGGCCGGCATCATCATCAGGAAGCCCGAAAGGACAATCAGGTCCGGATTAATCTTTTGGAGTTCCGACAGCACATGCCCCGACTGCAGCGTCTCACGGCTGATGATCTCCACGTCCACACCATGCCTTCGCGCCCTCTCCACTACGCCTGCCCCGGGCCTGTTGCAAAAAACGGCGGCCACCCGCGCCTTTCCCGAATCGTGGAAATGACCGATGATGTTTTCGGCATTGGAACCGTTCCCCGACGCGAAAATCACGAGCTGTTTCATGGCTTTGGTTTGGGATGCAAAAAAAAGAATAATAATCAGGAAATTGCCCGTTCCCGTCCCGATTAATTTTTTAAATTAGTGGACAAATTGGAACATTCGGGTTGGATTAAAGTAAAGTTTTTTATTTTTGCCAACAAATTAAAATTTAAAACTATAGATTATGTCAGACATTGCATCAAGAGTTAAAGCGATTATTGTAGACAAACTGGGCGTTGATGAAAACGAAGTCGTAAACGAGGCAAGCTTCACCAACGACCTTGGCGCCGACTCACTGGATACCGTAGAGCTGATCATGGAATTCGAGAAGGAATTCGACATCCAGATCCCGGACGACCAGGCTGAAAACATCGCGACAGTAGGGCAGGCAATCTCTTACATTGAAGAAGCTAAGAAATAATTTCCCCTCCCGTTTACGGGTCCCTGTTTTATGCAGACACAGGTTGTAAGACAACCATCAGAATAATGATGTAATACCCATGTTGCTTAGTGAACCACGAAGACAGCATGGGTGTTACTCCTTTAAAACACCACTAATATCCACAATATGCAGTTAAGGCGCGTCGTAGTAACAGGTTTAGGAGCACTCACACCCATAGGGAACAATATCCAGGAATACTGGGATTCCCTTGTGAAAGGTGTCAGCGGTGCGGCCCCGATCACCTATTACGATACCGAAAAGCATAAGACCAAGTTTGCCTGCGAAGTCAAGAACTTCAACATCGGGGATTACATGGACCGCAAGGAGGCCAGGCGACTCGATAAATTTGCGCATTACGCGATTGCGGCCAGCGACGAGGCCATCAAGGATGCCGGCCTTACCGACGGCAACGTGGACAAGTACCGCGTGGGCGTCATCTGGGGAGCGGGCATCGGCGGATTGGAGACCTTTCAGGAGGAGGTGATCTATTACGCCAAAGGCGACGGGACGCCAAAATTCAACCCCTTCTTCATTCCTAAAATGATTGCCGATATTGCCCCGGCGCACATTTCGATGCGCAACGGCTATATGGGTCCCAATTATACCACTGTCTCGGCGTGTGCCTCATCGGCGAATGCCTTGATCGACGCCTTTAATTACATCAGGCTCGGCATGTGCGATGTGATCATCTCCGGCGGATCGGAAGCGGCCATCACCATCGCCGGGATGGGCGGATTCAACTCGATGCATGCGCTGTCCACCCGCAACGAAAGTCCTGAAACGGCCTCACGCCCCTTTGATGCGACCCGCGACGGTTTCGTTTTGGGCGAAGGTGCGGGCGCACTCGTACTCGAGGACTACGAGCACGCCAAGGCACGCGGGGCAAAAATCTATTGTGAGATCGGCGGCGGCGGCATGTCTTCGGACGCGTACCACCTCACTGCCCCACATCCTGAAGGCATCGGCGTGATCGCGGTCATGAACAACTGTTTGCGCGACGCGGGCATGAAGCCCGAGCAGGTGGACCACATCAACACGCACGGGACTTCGACCCCACTAGGCGATGTCGCCGAACTCAAAGCCATCAGTGCGGTTTTTGGCGACCACGCCAAGAATCTCAACATCAACTCGACCAAGTCGATGACCGGCCACCTCCTGGGTGCGGCGGGCGCCATTGAGGCCATCGCATCGATCCTGGCCATCGAGCACGGCATCGTTCCGCCAACCATCAACCACACGGTGGTGGACGAGAACATTGACCCTCAACTCAACCTGACCCTGAACAAGGCGCAAAAGCGCGATGTCAGGGTCGTGATGAGCAATACATTTGGATTCGGCGGGCACAACGCCTGTGTTCTATTCAAGAAGTTCGAAATGTAAAAGCATGGGGTTTATCAAAAGAATTTTTACCAAATCCCGTGCTCCAGAAGGCGGGATTTTTTTTACCGAGCTTTCGGAAATACTAGGCTTTGAACCCTTGAACCTGGATTTTTACCGCAAGGCGTTCACGCACCGTTCGTCCAATAAGACCGACGTTTCGGGAAATCCGGTCAATTTTGAGCGCCTGGAATTCCTTGGCGATGCCATGTTGGGTTCGGTCATCGCGGCGCACCTGTTTTCAAAAGTGCCCGCCGGGGATGAAGGCTATCTCACCAAGATGCGTTCGAAAATCGTCAGCCGGGAACATTTGAACGAACTCGGCCGCGACCTCAACCTCGCGCGCTTCATCGAGAGCAAGATTCCCCTGGCACATTTCGGCGAGAACATCCACGGAAATGTGTTCGAGGCGCTTATTGGCGCCATTTACCTGGACCGAGGCTATCTTTATTGCGAAAAGTTCATCCAAAAGCGCGTGATTATTCCGTATGTGGACATTACACGCCTGGAAGGAAAGGTCATCAGTTACAAATCGCTGCTGATCGAATGGTGTCAAAAGGGCAAGCGGAGTTTCCACTATGATGTTTTTGAGGACAATGGCATCGACGGCCAGCGATTTTACGGTGTGAGACTGAGCATTAATGACAAGGTCGTGGCCAAGGCACGCGCCACATCAAAGAAGAAGGCCGAAGAAAAGGCATCCCAACGCGCATATTTCGCATTTCAGGAGAAAATTAACAAAAAATAGCGGCGAATTGTAAAAACTACATCGATTGCGCTACGAAATCGCGACTTTACCTTGCTTTTTGATTAGCCCCATTGCCGATTAAGCCTTATCTTTACGGCTCAATCGCGCTTATGATCCACAAGCTTTCGGCACAGGATTTTGACGAACCCGAATATTCGCTCTTTGCGATCCATTCAGCGTTGGAGGATTACCATCTTGCTTATTGCATCAATCGCGAATTGTCCCTCAAACTGCGTAAAAATCCCGAGGCGCTCCTCATTTCGGCCAGAGCCGGAGAGGCCACATTTTCGCGTTTCACATTTTACAATGAGAAACAGGATACGGGCTGGGATTTGATCCAGAACAAACAGGAACTCGCCACGGCAGGTATCGGCGATGGCTTTTTCAGCGGAATGGCCATGTCCTCGACTGCCTACCTCTTACCCGAATTTTCCAAAGTGGATTATTTCCTCAAAATCGAAAACCCGAATGGCGGGATCCCGTCACTGACACAAAAACTCAAGAAGATTGACCGCGTAAGCGCCGCCTATGTAGTGGAACGCACGCGGATAAAATCCAAAAACCATTTAATTTTTTAGTTAATGCCAACTGCTAAAAAGACCAAGATCGTAGCCACGCTGGGCCCCGCCTGCAGCACGAGAGAAGTATTGAAAGAGATGATAGACGCGGGCGTGAATGTGTTCCGCGTCAATTTTTCCCACGCCGATTATGACGATGTCAAAAGCAAGATAGACCTGATCCGCGGGCTGAATGATGAATTCGGCTACACGACCGCCATTCTCGCAGACCTTCAGGGCCCGAAGCTACGGGTCGGAGTAATGAAGGAAGACACGGTAGTGAGCGCGGGAGACATGATTACATTCACGACTGCCGAGGATATCCCCGGAACTGCGCAGAAGGTGTACATGAATTATAAGGAATTTCCTAAAGACGTCAATCCAGGAGAACGCATCCTGCTTGACGACGGTAAACTCATCTTCGAGGTCGTCGATACAAACCGCACCACCGAAGTATTGGCACGCGTGGTGCAAGGTGGCCCGCTCAAGTCAAAAAAAGGCGTCAACCTGCCCAATACCAAGGTTTCCCTGCCCGCACTGACAAAAAAGGACATCAAGGACGCGATTTTCGCCATCAGCCAGAATGTGGATTGGATCGCGCTTTCCTTTGTCAGGACACCCAAAGACCTTGAGGAGCTGCAGGATCTCATCGCCAAGCATGCGAAACACAAAATTCCGATCGTCGCGAAAATCGAGAAACCCGAAGCGGTGGAAAACATCGATAAGATCGTGGCCTTTTGCGACGGATTGATGGTGGCCCGCGGTGACCTCGGCGTCGAAGTTCCGGCACACGAAGTTCCGCTCATCCAAAAGAAACTCGTCAATCGCGCCAAAACCGCCAGAATCCCTGTAATCATTGCCACTCAGATGATGGAGACGATGATCACGAGCCTTACGCCTACCCGCGCCGAGGTGAACGACGTCGCCAACTCCGTAATGGACGGCGCCGATGCGGTAATGCTTTCCGGCGAGACATCGGTAGGAAATTATCCTGTCCAGGTAATCGAGAAGATGACACAGATCATCGAGGCCGTAGAGGATTCACCGCTGATCCAGGTTCCGCAAAACACGCCACAGGTCCGGACCAAGCGTTTCATCACGAAATCCATCTGCCACCACGCGGCCATGATGGCGAACGTGATCAAGGCAAAAGCGATCTGTACGCTGACCAACAGCGGTTATACGGCGTTCCAGATTTCGGCGTGGCGTCCTTCGGCACACATTCTCGTATTTACCAGTAACAGGCGTATCCTGACGCAGCTCAACCTGCTTTGGGGCGTCAAATCATTTTATTACGACAAGTTTGTATCGACAGACGACACCGTCACAGACATCAACGACATCGCCAAACAGCACAAGTTTGTGGGTAAGGGCGACATGATCATCAACCTTGCGGCCATGCCGGTCGTGGACAAGGGGATGGTGAACACGCTCAGGGTTTCGGAAATCGAGTAATTTTTCGGGCATTTTATTACGGCAACTGCGCCTTTGGTTTGGCGTAAAATCTGCCAGGTGCCCCAAAACCGTTAGAAATCAAACTTCAATTGGACCGCGATGGCCTTCTTGCTTTCAATGTTCAGGTTGCTCAAGGAAATCCCAAGCAGCCGCACGGAATCACCCATCCTTTCCTGGTAAAGCAATTCGCGGACCGTCTCGAGGATCAAGCTTTTATCCGAAATGAAATACGGCAGCGTCTTGCTTCTCGTTTGCAAAGTAAAATCGCTGTACTTGATTTTAAGTGTCACCGTTTTACCCGCGACATCGTAACGCCGCAGCCGCCTGATGAGTTGTTCGGCAATCGCGTCGAGTTTTTCCAGCATGAAAATCTCCGAAGTCAGGTTTTCGTCAAAAGTGTGTTCGGCGGCGACGGATTTGGCGGTGCGCGATGGCTTGACCTCGCTTCGGTGAATGCCACGGACGACCTCGTAGTAAAAAGCGCCCGATTTGCCAAAATGCTGCTCCAGGAACTCCAATGTCTTGGATCGAAGATCGGCGCCCGTAAATATCCCGAGCTGGTACATTCGCTCGGTGGTTACTTTTCCAACCCCGTAAAACCTGCGGATCGGCAAGCCTGAGAGAAATTCCTCGACTTCATCCGGGTTCACCGTCTTTTGCCCGTTGGGCTTGTTGACGTCCGACGCTACTTTCGCCACGAATTTGTTAATGGAGATGCCCGCGGAAGCCGTCAGTCCCGTCGCGGCAAAAATCCTCTCACGGATTTCCCGGGCAATGGTACTCGCGCTCGGGATTCCCTTTTTATTGTGGGTCACGTCGAGGTAGGCCTCATCAAGTGAAAGCGGCTCAACCAAATCAGTGTATTCCTCGAAAATGGCCCTGATCTGTCC